>CAIYFE010000048.1 GCA_903925445.1 uncultured Burkholderiales bacterium
AAGTGGACCAAGCGGGGTCTTTGAAGCGCGCGTCGTTGGATCCTTCGCTGCCGGGTTGCGACGCATTGAATTGTTGGCGCAGCGTTTTTTGCGTCAGCGACAACGCGAGTTGCCCCAGTTGCCGTTGGGTTTGGGGCGATACCGCCAAATGCAAAGCCCAATCGGCGTAAGCCAATCCCATCGAAATGGGGGACAAGCCCATCGTCAATCGCGCCAATCCTTCATGGAATTGATCGTCTAAATCAGTGCGGGTGTTGGAGGCTTGAGATGCGCATGGCTTTTTATTCATGGTGAGATTTTCGAATTCGGTGGTGTCATTTTTGTTGATTTATATCAATTTAAAAGAAATACACACAGACGGCTGCTCAAAAGCCTTTATTTAAAAAATTTTGGGTTTTCTAGGCAAAGAACTGCATCCATCGCCATTGCCGCTGAGTCCGCCGTTCAAGCTTTTGAAAATCAACAATGGGTTAAAAATGATTATTTAATTTCCAAAAATCATTATTAGTAATTGCAATTTATATCGATAAATTATTGATAATTGAAGATTAGCCAATTGTTCGGGGGACTGCTTTGTTTTCCAGCCTATCGCGTTTCTTTTCAACCGACATTGCCATTGATTTAGGCACTGCCAACACATTGATTTACAGCAAGGACAAAGGACTGGTCATTGACGAGCCCTCGGTGGTGGTGGTGAAAAGAGAGGGGCGCTTCAACGGCAAAACATCGGTCTTGGCCGTTGGCAACGAGGCCAAAGCCATGATGGGGCGCGTGCCATCGGGCATCGAAGCGGTGCGACCCATGAAAGACGGCGTGATTGCGGACTTCACGGTGACAGAGGTGATGCTCAAGCATTTCATCAAAATGGCCAACCCCACCACCTTGTTTCGCCCCAGTCCACGCATCGTCATTTGTGTGCCGTGTGGATCGACACAAGTTGAGCGCCGCGCCATTCGTGAGTCTGCACTGGGTGCCGGCGCTTCAGAGGTTTATTTGATTGAAGAGCCCATGGCTGCGGCCATCGGCGCTGGATTGCCAGTGACAGAGCCTTGCGGCTCCATGGTGGTAGACATTGGTGGGGGCACCACCGAAGTAGGAATTTTGTCCTTGGGCGGCATGGTCTACAAAAACAGCGCACGCATCGGGGGCGACAAATTTGACGAGGCCATCGTCAATTACGTGCGCCGCAACTTTGGCATGTTGATTGGCGATCAAACCGCGGAGCGCTTGAAAAAAGAAATTGCTTCAGCATTTCCAGGCACCGAAGTTTTGGAGATGGAAATCACAGGGCGCAATTTGAGTCAGGGCGTGCCGCAAAGTTTTGCCATCAGCTCCAATGAGATTTTGGAGGCCTTGACCGATGCCCTAAACAGCTTGGTTTCAACCGTCAAAAACGCCCTAGAAAAAACCCCACCCGAATTGAGTTCAGACATTGCCGAGCGGGGCATCATGTTGACTGGAGGCGGTGCGCTGTTGCGAGACTTGGATCGCTTGATCGCCGAAGAAACGGGTTTGCCGGTGTTGATTGCCGAAGACCCTTTGCGATGCGTGGTGCGAGGCTGCGGCATGGCGCTGGATCGCTTGGAGTTGGGGCACGGAATTTTTACGGTGGACTAGACGCAGACTTGCGTGCCGGCGCGATCCAGCGACCCAGCGTGCCTCGGCGAAAATCGTCCAAAGTGTCGTTGCTGCGATTGACCAGGTTGTGAACGCTGTCCAATGTTTGCTTGGTGGATTCAAGCACCAATTTGGTTTGTGCCATGTTTTTTTCGGTCAGCTCAGCGGTTTTGACAACGCTGGCACTGGCTTCATCCAAATGGCTCATCAAGTGATCAACGCGCGGGTCTTGGGCGCGAGCGTTCAAGCTGTTGAGCAGTTTTTCTGTGGACACCAAAGTCGCATTGATGTGCTCAAGCGTGGCGGGCAAGCCTTTGTGTTGGTCCATGACTTCAGCGCTCATCGCCATGACGCGGTTGAGCGCAGGATCGATCCGATCCAGAATTTTTTGCTCCAACTCATGCGCTAAATTTTGATGGGCGAGCACCAGCAGTTGATTGGGTTGCAAGCTGTCGGTGCTGGTTTCGTTTTTTTTCCAAGCCAGCTGCGCGCCAACCAGTTGGCTGTTAGACAAAAATATTTCTGACCCTTGCGTGGCCAAAGGGCGGTATTTTTCTCGCACCAGCAAACGACCTTCAATCGTGCCATCGGGGCGCAACTCCAAGGCGCTGACGTGGCCGATTGGAAAACCTTGGTACATCAACTTCATCCCGATGTTCAGGTGTTCGCCCGAACTTGCACTGAATCGCAAATCCAAATTGTTGTCAAACGCACCTTGCTTTTTGCCCAGCCAAAAACCAAAACCAAGTAGCAAAGCAAGAGCAACTGCTGAAATCAGCAATAAATTTCGCAGCGCGTGGGCAGAGGCGTGATTTGTCATTGCATCAGTCCATTCAAATAACTGTCTAAAACTTCAACCATCAAAATGCCAATCACCATGAGCCAGAGCAAGCGCGTGGCATTGCGCGATGGCGCAGTGGAGGAGCGCGTCAGCAGCACGCGATCTACGTGACCCAACCAGCCCAAGCCAAGACCGAGGATGGCCGTTCGAGCCAACAAGCGCGGCAACTCGCTCAGGTTGTAACTGCTGCCAATTGGGTCAAGCCAAACCCACGCCATGCCAGGTGCGTTGGTTTCGATGCCAATGCCCAGACCCAACAAAGCCATGCACAAAAAAATCACCAAGGCAACCCACGAAGCCCAAAGTGAGGCCATCAAATCAACCCCTATGGGTGCGAATGCGTCACGTTCGAGCGACTGAAAAAGCACCAGCCGCACAGCCATCACCAGCCCCACCATCAGGCTGGGTAGCTTTTGCAGCAGCACATCGCCAATGATTTGCGTCGCCAAAGCGCTGTCATTGCTGCCGTAGCGCGCTAACACCACGCCTAAGCCAATGCCCCACATGAGGCCAAGCAGTCCAACAAAATCACTCAACGCACGCAAATGCGCCAAGGTTTGAGTTTCAATGGTTTGCGATGAAAGGCGAGGCGTTGGCATGGTCAGCTGATTTCGGCAATCAGCTCAATTTCAACACAGGCACCCAAAGGCAATTGCGCTACACCAAAAGCACTACGGGCGTGCGCGCCCTTGGCGCCAAACACTTCGCCCATCAATTCGCTGCAACCGTTGGTCACCAAGTGGTGCTCGGTGTAGTCGGGGCTGGAGTTGACCAAGCTCATGACTTTGACAATGCGCTTGACCTTGTTCAAATCGCCCACCGCCGCATGCAGTGTGCCTAGCAAGTCAATGGCGACGGCGCGGGCGGCCTCTTTGGCCTCAGCGGTTTGCATGGTCTTGCCCAGTTGTCCCGTCCAAACTTGACCTGCTTTTTTGGCGATGTGGCCGCTCAAAAAAACCAAATTGCCAGTTTGTGCGAACGGCACATAAGCCGCAGCAGGCGTGGCCACCGGAGGCAAATCAATGTGCAGGGCTTTGAGTTTGTCGTAAACGCTCATGCGATGTCCTTTGTGAAGAACGCAGATTCTAGAGCGCCAGCAAGGCCTTCAGCCCAAGGGTGTGACGGTCACCGCGACTTGGAGGGTATGGCTTGCCCCGCCGTGAATCACACCGCGCACGGGCGAAACATCGCCAAAGTCGCGCCCCCAGGCCACGCAGGCATAGTCCTCGCCGGGAGAATTCAAGCCACAGCGGTTGTTGGTGGGGTCTAAATCGAACCAGCCCATCTCAGGCAGATACAAAGACACCCAAGCGTGCGAGGCATCGCAGCCAATCAAGCGTGGCTGACCCTCGGGCGGATGCGTCAGCACATAGCCGCT
>CAIYFE010000049.1 GCA_903925445.1 uncultured Burkholderiales bacterium
CAATCGCATGGCGTATTACGGCATTTATGGCCCCAAAGGTTTGCCCAAGGAAATCGTCGACAAAGTCAACGCAGGCGTGCGCAAAGCTTTGGAAGATCCTGCTGTGCGTCACCGGATTGAAGAAACAGGTTCCCTGATCATTGCCAACACCCCCGAGCAGTTTGCTGCCCAGATCAAGGCCGAGTACGAGGTGTATCGTCGCGTGGTGGTTGAACAAAAACTCTCGCTCGATTGAAAAACACACGCACAACACAGCAAGGCCTGGCGCCTTGCATTGACGAATTCATAGATGCCTTGTGGCTAGAAGAAGGCCTGTCCAGCAACACCTTGGCGGCTTACCGGCGTGACCTCAACGGTTTGGCTTTGTGGCTAAAGCCGCGCACGTGCGAGTTGCTTGATGCCGATGAAGCTGCTTTGCACGACTACTTCGCCGCGCGTCACGTGCAAACCAAAGCCACAACGGCCAACCGACGCTTGACGGTGTTCAAGCGTTTTTATCGCTGGGCCTTGCGTGAGCGCATGATTCAAGTCGATCCCACGCTCAAGCTCTTGGCCGCCAAGCAGCCCATGCGTGTGCCCAAAAGTTTGAGCGAAGCCCAGGTCGAGCGCTTGCTGGCTGCGCCCGATGTCAACACGCCTTTGGGTGTGCGCGATCGCACCATGTTGGAGTTGATTTACGCCAGTGGCTTGCGGGTGAGCGAGTTGGTGGGGCTCAAGTTGTTGAATCTGAGCATGAGCGATGGCGTCTTGCGCGTCACAGGCAAAGGCAGCAAAGAACGGTTGGTGCCTTTTGGCGAAGTCGCCCGCGAGTGGCTGATGCGCTACATGGCGCAGGCCAGACCTGTCTTGCTCAAAGGATTGGTCAGTGAAGCGTTGTTCATCACGGTGCGTGGTCAACGTGCGGGTGAGGCCATGACGCGTGAGATGTTTTGGCAGCTCATCAAACGCTATGCGGCGCAGGCCGAAATTCATGTGCCGATTTCACCGCACACCTTGCGACACGCGTTTGCCACGCATTTGCTCAACCACGGCGCCGACTTGCGGGCAGTGCAAATGTTGCTGGGACATGCTGATATTTCTACCACCACGATTTACACCCACATCGCTCGCGAGCGACTCAAAACCTTGCACGCCCAACACCATCCGCGCGGATGAGTGTTTCAGGCGCCGAGCAAGTAGGCCAGCTCGGCGTCGGTGAAACCTGCTTTTTTGCGTGCTGCATCGTTGAACGGCGGCTTGAGTTTGGGGGCGTCGTAGCGTTGAACCAATTCGCCATAAAGGCTGACCGGATCCAAACCGCGTTGCTCACACAACCAGCGGTACCAATGGTTGCCAATGGCGACATGGCCCACTTCGTCGCGCAAGATCACATCCAAAATTTCGACCGCTTTTAGCGCAGCAGGCGTGTTGGCTTTGCGCAGTTTGGTTTGAATCAGGGGTGTGGCATCGAGACCGCGCGCTTCCAAGGTGCGAGGCACCAAAGCCATGCGTGCCAACACATCGGCAGCGGTTTTTTCGCACATCTGCCACAGGCCGTCGTGGGCGTCAAAATCGCCGTATTGGTAGCCAAGGCTTTGCAAATGGGTGTGCAGCAGCTCAAAGTGTTGCGATTCTTCAAAAGCAACGCGCAGCCAATCGTCGTAAAAAGCGGGCGGCATGGCGCTGAATCGCCAGACTGCATCGAGCGCCAAATTGATGGCGTTGAATTCAATATGACACACGGCGTGGAGCAACGTGGCCAAACCCTCGGGCGTGAAAGGCGTGCGCGTTGGCACTTGCTTGGCGGCGATCAATCGCGGACGCAAAGGCCGACCTGGCAGTGCTTGCGAGGCTTGCGGCGCCAACACAAGGTCTGGCAAAAGTTGGCATTGGCTGCGCATGGACCACAGGGCTTGGGTGGCCTGAACTTTTTGAGCGGGGTCTGTGATGCATAAAGCATCCAAGGCAAGGGGTCTGAGCTGCATCTCTACAATTGTAAGAATTCAAGTTTGGCAAAAATTCGAGGAGACCACCGTGGCCATCTACCAGCTCGATCAACACATTCCCCAAGTCGCAGACTCGGCATGGGTGGCTGACAACGCCCAAGTGATGGGCGAGGTCGAATTGGCGGGCGACAGCAGCGTTTGGTTCAGCAGCGTGATTCGCGGCGATGCGGCCAAGATCAGCGTGG
Organism: uncultured Burkholderiales bacterium; assembly: GCA_903925445.1. Classification (GTDB taxonomy): domain Bacteria; phylum Pseudomonadota; class Gammaproteobacteria; order Burkholderiales; family Burkholderiaceae_C; genus Limnohabitans. Next base: position 2,171 of record CAIYFE010000049.1, read on the forward strand.
GCGAAGGCTCCAACATTCAAGACGGCAGCGTGCTGCATGCCGACTTTGGCTTGCCCCTGACGATTGGTAAACACGTGACCGTCGGACACATGGTGCAGTTGCACGGCTGCACCATCGGGGATGAGTCGTTGATTGGCATTGGCGCCATTGTCTTGAATGGCGCCAAGATTGGCAAAAACTGTTTGGTCGGCGCTGGAGCCTTGGTCACCGAAGGCAAAGAATTTCCTGATGGCTCGATGATTTTGGGCAGCCCCGCCAAAGTGGTGCGCCAACTCACGCCAGAACAAATCGAAGGGCTGCGCAAAAGCGCGCAGCATTACATAGAAAACGCCCACCGATTCAAAGCGGGCTTGAAGAAACTAGGCTGATGTCGCAACTGCATAAATTTTTATTCGAAGGCTTGCCCGTGCGTGGCATGTTGGTTCAACTCACCGACGTGTGGCAAGAAGTGCTAGCGCGCCGCGCCAGCAATGTCGAAACGGGCGCCTACCCCGAGCCGGTGCAACATTTGTTGGGCGAAATGACGGCTGCCGCAGTGCTCATGCAATCGAACATCAAGTTCAATGGCGCTTTGGTGGTGCAAATCATGGGCGACGGGCCGGTCAAGTTGGCCGTGGTCGAGGTCTTGCCAGACTTGAGCGTTCGCGCAACGGCCAAAGTTGTGGGCGTGGTCGAGCCGCATTTTGGCTTGGCTGACATGGTCAACCAAAACAACCAAGGGCGCTGCGCCATCACGTTGGATCCGCAAACCAAATTGCCCGGCCAACAAGCTTATCAAGGCGTGGTGCCTTTGTTTGATGACCAAGGCCAAAAACTCCAGCGCTTCAGCGAAGTTTTGCAACATTACATGCTGCAAAGCGAACAACTGGACACCACTTTGGTGTTGGCTGCCGATGCCAAGCAGGCCGCGGGCTTGTTGATTCAACGCTTACCCGTGGCGGGTGAAGGCAATTTGTCGGCCAAAGCCAGCGCGGCCGATGAAGACCAAATCGGTCGCAACGAAGACTACAACCGCATTGCCATTTTGGCTGCGAGCTTGCAACGCGATGAACTGCTTCATTTGGATGCAGACACGGTGTTGCACCGTTTGTTTTGGGAAGAAAAACTGGTGCGATTCGAAGCTTTGACGCCCAGCTTTGCTTGCTCATGCAACCGCGAACGCGTCAGTCAAATGATTCGCAGCCTGGGCATTGACGAGGTGCAAAGCATCTTGAGCGAACGTGCCGATGTCGAAGTAGGCTGTGAATTTTGTGGCAAGCAATACCGATTCGACGCCGTCGATGCGGCGCAGCTTTTTGCGCTATCACAAGCGCCGGGCAGCGCTTCGTTGCAGTAGATCTGAAAACAGTCGGTGCTCGCAATCTGCATCGCTGCAGACCTCGCACGGGCCCGACCAGCGCACCACAGGTTCTGGCCTGAGCCAGCCCGCGGCAGAGTCGGGCAAGTGTTTTGCCAAAGTTTGCAGGGCTTGGCGCACACCTTCTAGGCCTTGACCGTAGACCACATGAAAAGCCAGACCACTGGCGGCCATGCTGGCGCGAAGCGTTTGATCGCGCTCAAAGTCTTCTGCACTGCCCTGGGTCAGACCCAGCAACAAAACGCTTTGCCAACTGTTGGTTTGCAACCGATCGACGGCGATGGTTTGAATGTCAAAACGGGCATCGTTTTGCAAGGCTTGTCGAATGGCGTTCACCA
>CAIYFE010000050.1 GCA_903925445.1 uncultured Burkholderiales bacterium
GATGGCAGCAGGTAAGGAAATACGCGGCAAGATCAAATCGGTGGAAAACACCAAGAAGATCACCAAGGCCATGGAAATGGTGGCCGCGTCCAAAATGCGCAAAGCACAAGATCGCATGCGTGCGGCTCGTCCGTTCAGCGAAAAGATCCGCCGCGTGGCCGCCAACCTTGGCAAGGCCAATCCTGAGTACGTTCACCCCTTCATGGAAGTGAACAATGCCAAGGCAGCGGGTTACATCGTGGTGACCACGGACAAAGGCTTGTGCGGTGGTCTCAACACCAACGTGCTGCGTGCAGTCACGCAAAAAATGCGTGAACTGCAAGCAGAAGGTTTGGGTGCGCAAGCGGTCGCGATTGGCAACAAAGGTTTGGGCTTTTTGAACCGTTCTGGCGTGAAAGTGTTGTCTCAAGCGATTCAGCTTGGCGACACACCTCATCTGGAAAAGTTGATTGGCCCAGTCAAAACATTGCTGGATGCGTATGTCGCGGGCGAGGTCAATGCGGTCTACCTGTGCTACACACGTTTCATCAACACCATGAAGCAAGAGCCCGTGGTTGAACAACTTCTGCCTTTGTCGGCGGAGTTGCTCAAAACGCATCACGCACAAGGGCATTGGGATTACATCTATGAACCCGATGCGCACACTGTGATTGACGAGCTGTTGTTGCGTTACGTTGAAGCCTTGGTCTATCAAGCCGTGGCTGAAAGCATGGCGTCCGAGCAATCGGCGCGTATGGTGGCGATGAAGGCTGCAACCGACAACGCTGGCAACGTGATCAACGAACTCAAACTGGTTTACAACAAGACGCGTCAAGCGGCGATTACGAAAGAACTTTCGGAAATCGTTGCCGGTGCGGCTGCTGTCTGATTTTTATTATTTGGAGCAAAACATGGCTCAAGGCAAGATTGTTCAATGTATCGGCGCCGTGGTGGACGTCGAATTTCCCCGCGACCAGATGCCCAAGGTCTACGACGCGCTCAAGCTGGAGGGTTCTGCCCTGACGCTGGAAGTGCAACAGCAATTGGGCGACGGCATTGTTCGCGCGATTGCGCTGGGCAGTTCTGACGGCTTGCGCCGTGGCTTGATGGTGACCAACACCCGCGCGGCGATTACCGTCCCCGTGGGCAAGGCGACCCTCGGGCGCATCATGGACGTGTTGGGTAACCCCATCGACGAACGTGGTCCTGTGGATCAAACGCAAACCGCGTCGATTCACCGCAAAGCCCCTGTGTACGACGAACTCAGCCCTTCACAAGAATTGCTCGAAACGGGCATCAAAGTGATTGACTTGGTCTGTCCTTTCGCCAAAGGCGGTAAGGTCGGTTTGTTCGGTGGTGCCGGTGTGGGCAAAACCGTGAACATGATGGAGTTGATCAACAACATCGCCAAAGCGCACAGCGGTTTGTCCGTGTTCGCTGGGGTGGGTGAACGTACCCGTGAAGGGAACGACTTTTATCACGAGATGGCCGAATCTGGCGTGGTGAACTTGGACAACTTGGGTGAATCCAAAGTGGCCATGGTCTACGGTCAGATGAACGAGCCTCCAGGCAACCGTTTGCGCGTGGCCTTGACCGGTTTGACCATCGCTGAATCCTTCCGTGACGAAGGCAAAGACGTGCTGTTCTTCGTGGACAACATCTACCGCTACACCTTGGCCGGTACCGAAGTGTCCGCCTTGTTGGGTCGCATGCCTTCCGCCGTGGGTTACCAACCCACACTGGCCGAAGAGATGGGCCGTTTGCAAGAGCGCA
>CAIYFE010000051.1 GCA_903925445.1 uncultured Burkholderiales bacterium
CGCAACCCCTGCGGCCGGTGCGTCTGGCTTGCCCGTGGGCTTGGTCGCACCGCACACCTCACCCGATGACGCGCGGATGTCCCAACTCTCGCGTGTGGGCGTGCGATGCATGCACCAGACCATGCAACGCTTGTTGGTTCAAGGCCAAGATTGGGCACCCAGCGGCGTACAAGAACGCCGTTTGCCCGGCAAAACACGCAAAGGCGGTGCGCCGTCCAGTTGGTCAACGCCCGAATTAGCCCCTGCGGCCAGCGCGTGGACACGCCCTGACACCGCCTGCGAACACGCGCTGTGGCACGACAAAGGCGCTTGGGTCAAACCTGCCGCTTTGGTCAAAGCCTTGCTGGATCATCCCCGCATCGAATGGCAAGGCCACTGCGCCATTGACGCCTTGCAGCACGATGCGCCCAACCAGATGTGGCAGCTCATTCAAGGCGGCTCGGTGATGGCGCAATCGCGACGCGTGGTGGTCGCTGCCGGACCTCGCAGCGCCGCCCTGATGGCCAGCGCAAGCAACCAGCCACCGCCCATTCAGCCACTGCGCGGGCAACTCTCCTGGGGTTGGATGCGCGATACGCCCAACTGGGTGGGTCCGGCACATCCAGTCAATGGCAACGGCAGCTTCATCAGCCACGTCCCCACCCCTCAAGGGCTGGCTTGGTACGCAGGCTCAACCTTTGACCGCCACCGCGCCACGCCCGACCTGTTGGAGTCCGACCACCAAGACAACTTCAGCCGCTTGCAAACGCTTTTGCCGGACACCGCGCAAAATCTGGCCTCTCATTTTGAAAACCACACCGTGCAAGGTTGGGCCAACGTGCGCGCCAGCGTGCCTGACCGTTTGCCTCTGGTGGGCGCGGTAGCAGGCGCTCCCCAAGGTTTGTGGACCGTGTGTGCGCTGGGATCGCGCGGTTTGACCTTGGGCGTTTTATGTGGCGAACTCTTGGCAGGTCTTTGGCACAACGAACCCTTGGCGCTGCCCCCGCAGTTGATGCAAGCCCTCAACCCTCACCGCTTTGCCAATCCAGTCCAACCATGAATAACAACACGACACCAGCGCCCGTCAGCATGGCGGAGGCCATCCGGTTTTGGCTCAAATTGGGCTTGATCAGCTTTGGCGGCCCCGCGGGACAAATTGCCATCTTGCATCGCGAATTGGTGCAAGAACGCCGATGGATTTCAGAGAAACGGTTTTTGCACGCCCTGAACTACTGCATGATCTTGCCCGGCCCCGAAGCGCAACAACTGGTGACCTACATCGGTTGGTTGATGCACAAAACTTGGGGCGGGGTGATTGCGGGTGCCTTGTTTGTGCTGCCCTCGCTGCTGCTGTTGATCGGCTTGTCTTGGATCTACGTCAGCTGGGGCAACTTGCCTTGGATGGCGGCTTTGTTTTACGGCATCAAACCTGCGGTGGTGGCCATCGTTGTGCAGGCGGTGCATCGCATTGGCTCGCGCGCACTCAAAAACAAAGCTTTGTGGGGCATTGCGGCTGCTTCATTTGTGGCAATTTTTGCGTTGGATGTTGCGTTTCCGTTCATCGTCTTGAGCGCGGCGGCGCTGGGTTTTGTGGGATCGCGCTTCGCGCCCCATTGGTTTGCGTTGGGCGGCGGCCATGCTCCATCAAAAGCTTCACAAGCCAAGGCTTGGATTGACGACGACACGCCCACACCCGAACACGCGCGTTTTAAAGTCACTCGCTTGGCGCGGGTGTTACTTTCAGGTCTTGTGCTTTGGTTGCTGCCCATGGGCATGGCCTACGGGTTGCTAGGGTCAGATCACGGTTTGACACACATGGGCTGGTTTTTCACCAAGGCCGCGTGGTTGACTTTTGGCGGGGCTTATGCC
>CAIYFE010000052.1 GCA_903925445.1 uncultured Burkholderiales bacterium
AAGAAAAATAATCGGGATTGAGGTTGAACACTTTTTGATCCAGCACATGAATCACGCTGTGATCGGTGTGGGCTTGCGCGTGTTTGGCCAACTCGCGACCCAGCATCAAGGGCGCCAGCAAGTTGACCTGCAACTGCGCGTTGGCGCTGTGGGTGTCCATGCTCAAGCCCGTGTCTGGATCAAACGCCGAGGCGTTGTTGACCACGCAGCGCAGCACCCCGGCTTGGGCGCGCACGCTGTCCATCATGGTCAGCAGATCGGCTTCTTGGGACAAATCGGCATACACGGTGTTGACGCTGTGACCGGCTTGCGTCAATTCCTTTTGAAGCGCCATCGCTTGCGTTTGGGAATGCTGGTAATGGCACCACACATGCCAGCCCGCGCGGGCAAAGCTTCGCACCAGCTCTGCGCCGAGTCGTTTGCTGCCACCAGTGATGAGGACATGAGAGGACATGGATCGATTTTGGGTAGGGTGCAGGTGTTGGACAATGGCGCTTCGTTTGGCCGCTATTTCTGTATGACACCTGATTCTTCTGACAATTCGCACCACCGTGCGCTGATGCGAATTATCCAGCACCGCATCCAAGCCTCGGGCGGGTGGCTGTCGTTTGACCATTTCATGGCGCTGGCTTTGTACGCGCCGGGTTTGGGTTATTACGCCAACGACCTGCGCAAATTTGGCACCACGCCCGCCAGTGGCAGCGATTTTGTGACGGCGCCCGAGCTCACGCCTTGGTTTGGACGCACCTTGGCGCACCAGGTGGCGCAGGCTCTGAGCGAGACCCAAACCGACGAAATCTGGGAATTTGGCGCAGGATCGGGCGCTTTGGCGCTGCAATTGCTTCAAACCTTGGGGCCTCGCGTCAAGCGCTACACCATCGTCGATTTGTCGGGCAGCTTGCGCGCGCGTCAACAACACACGCTCCAAGCGTTCGCCGACCAAGTGCGTTGGGTGGACGAATTGCCCGCGCAACTCCAAGGCGTGGTGGTGGGCAACGAGGTGCTGGACGCCATGCCCGTGCAATTGTTGGTGCGCAAGCAAGGTGTGTGGCATGAGCGCGGGGTGGTCTGGGTAGAGGGCGGGGGCGAGGGCGCAGACTCACCCTTGCAATGGCAAGACCGCGTGACCGATTTGCGTCCTCCCGTGGACATAGAGGGCGAACACGACTACTTGACCGAAATCCATGCGCAGGCGCAAGCCTTTGTGCACACCTTGGCCGATCGTTTCAAAGCCAGCTTGGCTGCGGGTGGCCAAGGCGGTGCGGCGTTTTTGATCGATTACGGCTTTGCCGAGCACGAATATTTCCATCCGCAGCGCCACATGGGCACGCTCATGTGCCACCAATTGCACAAGGCCGATGGCAATCCTTTGGCCGACGTGGGCCTCAAAGACATCACGGCGCATGTCAACTTCACAGGCATTGCCGTGGCTGCACAAGATGCGGGGCTCGAGGTGTTGGGCTACACCAACCAAGCCAACTTTTTGATCAACTGCGGTCTATTGCCACCCTTGGTGGATGCGCCCTTGGCCGACAAAGCGATGGCGCAAAAACTCATCACCGAGCACGAAATGGGCGAGTTCTTCAAAGTCATCGCCTTGGGCACCCATGCTTGGGAGCCTTTGGGCTTTGAGCGCGGCGACCGCTCGCACACCTTGTGAGGCGCGCATGATTCGTTGGCTGTTGGTGGTGTTGCTGGCCTTGTTGATCTTCAACCGCTTGGGGCCGTGGCTGGAAAAATTCGGCTTTGGTCGCCTGCCCGGCGATTTGCGCTTCAAGCTCTTTGGGCGGATTTGGTTTGTTCCGCTGGCGTCGAGTTTGGTGTTGAGCGCGGTTTGCGCACTGATCGCGCGTTTGCTTTGAGTGCAATCAAGCGACGTCTAAGGCCACACCCACCGCAATTTCCCGCGCCTGTTCAATCCGCTGCCCCACTGCCGCGCCTGAGAGGCCTTGCGCCATCGCTGTAGCGCTGATGCTGGCGGTATCTACGGCCAGCGCGGCGTGTAGGCAACGTTTCAAACGATCGGCTTGTGGGTAGGGTTCGGCTTGTTTGCCCAAGCGCCCGCGTGCATCGCATTCGCAGGCTTGCAACGCTTGCAAAAAACGCTCGGGGCGGCGCAGCGCATCGCAGCGCGTCAGCAAGCGCAGCACGGCGCCAGCGTTGAATGCCAAACTTTGGTGGATGTTGCCGTGTTCACGCGCCACCACATCGGCCAGTTCTTTGCATTCCACGGGAACGCGCCAGCGGGTGTGGATGTGCTGCGCCAGCTTGACGCTGCGCTGCTCATGCCCCAAGTGGCGCGGCAACACATCGGCGGGTGTGGTGGCTTTGCCCAAATCGTGGCAGAGGCAGGCGTAGCGCACGGCCAAGGGCGCATCAGCGCGGGCGCTTTGGTCGAGCACCATTTCCAGATGAATGCCGGTGTCTATTTCGGGGTGGTAATCGGCGCGTTGGGGCACGCCGTACAAGGCATGGACTTCGGGCAGCAGCCGTGCAAGGGCGCCGCAATCGCGCAGCACTTGCAACATGCGCGAGGGTTGGGCGGACATCAGGCCGCGAGAAATTTCTTGCCACACGCGCTCGCTCACCAAGGCGTCGACTTCGCCTTCGGCCACCATCTCGCGCATGAGTTGCAGGGTTTCGGGCGCGACTTCAAAGTCAGGAAAACGCGCTGCAAAGCGCGCAATCCGCAAGATGCGAACGGGGTCTTCCCGAAAAGCCTCGGTCACATGGCGCAGCACTTTGGCGTGCAGGTCGCGCTCGCCACCGAAGGGGTCGATGCGTTGGCCAGCGGCGTCTTGCGCCATGGCGTTGATGGTCAGGTCGCGCCGCGCCAAGTCTTCTTCTAGCGTGACTTCGGGCGAGGCGTGGATGGCAAAGCCTTTGTAGCCACGCGCCGTTTTGCGCTCGGTGCGAGCCAAGGCATATTCTTCGTGGGTCTGCGGATGCAAGAACACCGGAAAGTCTTTGCCCACGGGCGTGAAGCCCTGCGCGGTCATTGCTTCGGGGGTGGCGCCAACGACCACCCAGTCGCGGTCCGAGCCTTGCAAGCCCATCAACGCGTCTCGAACCGCACCGCCAACCAAGTAAGTCTTCATGCGGGAAGTTTAAGCGCCGCGTCGATCAGCCCAAGTGTTTGGCGGCAAACACATCGCCCAAGCGTTTGGGGTGCTGAATGCCCAGGGCCGACAAGCCTTCGTGTTGACCGCTGGCGATGTTGTGAACTTGCATCGACGCCAAGTTGTCGCGGCTCATCAAGGTGGGGCCCGGAGCCCACTCCATCAGCAGGGCTTGGGCGTAGCCCAAAGCGTGGGGCAGCGCCAACACGGGTCGTTCGTGCCCTGCAAACCGACCGGCCAATTGCACCAATTCGCGCAGACGCAAAACGTCTTTGCCGCAGGCTTCATAGATCTGGCCAATGGTGTGTCGCTGGTGCAAGGCGTACACGATGGCGCTGGCCACATCGCCCACCCAAACGGGTTGAAATTTGGCACCTGCACCAGCCAAAGGCATGACGGGAAATATTTTTTGCAGTCGTGCAAACAAGTTGATGAACGCATCGTCGGCGCCAAAAATCACGCTGGGGCGCAGCAGCGTCAAGTCCAAGTTGTGGTGTTGAGCTGCTTCTTGCAACACCTGTTCGCCGCGCGCTTTGCTGCGTTGGTACAAAGACGGCCCGTTCACATCTGCGCCCAAAGCGCTGACATGGATCAGTCGCCTAACGCCCGCTTCTTGGCAAGCTTGTGCAATGCGTTTGGGCAGACGCACATGCGCAGCTTCAAAGGCCGCGGCGTTGCCATGCAAGATGGCGACCAAATTGATCACTGCGTCGTGGCCTTGCACGAGTTGGCGCAGTTGCGCGGCGTTGTGAATGTCAGCTTGCACCACGCTCACGCCGGGCAGCATTTGAACCGAACGCGCGGGCAGTCGACGGGTGGGCACGGTCACATGCCAGCCTTGGCGAGACAAGGCAGCGCACAGGTGATGGCCGACAAATCCGCTGCCGCCCAAGACCAGCGCTTTTTGGGGAAGGGTGGAGTTCATGCGTGAACTGTAAATTGAATCGAAAACCCCCACGGTTAGAATTTTTCGCAATGACAAATTTCAAAATGGCCGCCTTGGCGGCGCTGCTCTTGGTGTGCGCCGATGCATGGTTGCGCCCCAGTGCTGTTGCGCCAGCGCAGGCGGTTGTGGACGCGTCCCCTCTGGCTTGCGACCGGTTTGAGGTGGTGCGCGAAGGGCAAATTCCCATGCCCGAGGGTGTGCCAGCGGCACATGCCAGCACCTTGGTGGCGTTGTCGCCCAAGCATCCGCTCAGTGGCACCAAATCGTTGGCCGCCTTGTGGTTTGCCGGCACACGCGAGAGTGCGCCCGATGTGCAAATTGCCATGTCTACTTTTGACCGCCAGCGCCAAGCGTGGGATGCACCGCATTGGGTGGTGAGCCGAGACAGCTTGCGCGCGGCCTTGGGGGTGCAAATTCGTCGCCTTGGCAATCCCGTGGCGTGGTCGGATGCGCAAGGGCGTTTGCATGTGTTTGTGGTGGCCACGGGCTTGGGCGGTTGGGCAGCTTCTCGGGTGGTGCATTTGCGAGAAGTGCAAGTGCATTCGGGGTTGGCTGCTAACACGTCACCGCAATTTGAAGTCGAGCGCGTTTTGCCGCTCATGCCCCAAGTGCCATCTTTCAACACCAGCGTGTTGGTGCGAGCAGCGCCACTGGCCTTGGCCGACGGCGGTGCGATCTTGCCTTTGTACTTTGAAATCAACACCAAATACGGCTTGGCCTTGCGCCTGAGCCCGCAAGGCGACTTGTTGGGCTTGACCCGCATCAGCCAGCGCCACGATGTGCTGCAACCCAGTCTGGTGGCGCTCACGCCCACGCATTGGAGGGCATGGATGCGCCAAAGTGCTGCCAACGCGCATGTGGCCATTGCGCAAACCACAGACGCTGGCGCGCATTGGCAAGACCTGCCCAGCCAAGCCTTGGGCAACCCAGATTCTTCGGTTGCGGCACTGCGCATGGGCAACAGCCTGTGGTTGGCGCACAACCCGTTGACGCGCGGCCGCGAAGTGTTGATGTTGAGCCAAAGCAGCATCGACGCGCCCGACACTTGGCACACCCAAGCCTTGGTCGATGGGGCAGCTGGCGATGAATACTCTTACCCGAGCATGGTTGCGCTGCCCAGCGCGCAACCGCAAAACCCACAGGTGTGGCTGAGTTACACCGATCAACGGCGCGACATCGCGTTCAAACAATTGCGCATGCGCTGCGGAGAAACACCATGATGTTGGGGTTGGATGGAGCGCCTGCTTTGCCTCAAGCCGGGTGGGTGCAAGTTGGTTTGTATTTGGGATGGGCTTGCGTTGGCAGCGCCTTGGTGTTGCGTTGGTGTCGTCATGCGGTGTTTGCTGCGTGTTGTGGCGTGGTGTTGTGTGTGCCTTGGGCTTATGCGCCTGTGGGGTTTTGGGCGTTGGCGTTTCAAGCGCCCAGTGTGGTGTTGGTGGCTTGGGCCATTCAGACGTGGGCGCAGCACTTGAGGCCGCAAGGGCTGACTCGGCAGGCGCCTGCTTGCTTGCTGTGGGCGGGTGTGTTGCTGGGCTGGGCCTTGTGTTTGGATACTTTCAACTTGTGGCCGTCAGCATTGAACTTGCAACTGTTTGCGATGGGATTTGAGCCGGCCAGCGTTTGGATGGTGTTGGCTGCTTGGTTGGTTTTTGTGGCATTTGCCAAGCCCAGCGCACGATGGGTCATGGGCTCGGCGCTGGTGTTGTTGGTTTATGTGTTGCTGCGTTTGCCCACCGGCAATGTGTGGGACGCCTTGTTGGATCCTTTTGTTTGGATCGCTTTGCACGTGCAGCTGTGGCGCCGCGCGTTCAAAACCACCTGATCAAGGCTGAGCAACGATCAGGTATTCATGCCAAAACAGCACTTGTTCGGGCGCGCTGCGTAGCGCCTGCCAAGTGATTTCGCCAGGTCGGTGACGCCCCCGCAACCCAATGCGTTGCGCCACTATTTGGCAATTTGCAGCTTGGCAATCGGGCGCTGGATCGTGCCACAAGCCTTGCACCACGATGACGTCGTACTGCGTCAAAAGCTGCGCGATGTGCGGTGCATCGGCTGGGTAATCGGCTTCCCAGTAAGGTGTCACGTCGGCAACGCTGGGAATTAAAAAACGCCAGCGCTCAAAGTCGCCATTGAAGTTGCTGGGCGTGCCCAAGCGCTTGCCTGCGAGTTGTGCTACCACCTCGGGGGCGTAGCCGTTGCTTGACGCATTGAGCGGGGCGCTCAACATGCCAAACCAAGCAAACAAGCTGAGCACCAAGCCCAAGAACCACAACCAAGCGGCATACAAGCTGCGGGGTTTGAGCAATCGCAGCAAAGCCAAAACTTGCAGCGCCAAGATCAGCAACAAGCCCAAACGTCCCCACAAGGGATACAGGTCAATGCGCCAACCGGCCCACAAGAACAAGCCCAAAAATCCCAAGCCCATCAGGCTCATCAAGGTTCCCAACCCCATCGTCAGGCGTTGCGCCCACCCAGGCAAACGCCACAAGCCCAGCGCTGTCAAAACCGCCACCACGGGCATCAGCGGAATCACATAGCGCGCTGAACGCTGGCTTGGGATCATGAAAAACACGGTCAGCAGCAACACGTACAGCCACAACACGGCTTGCGGTTGGCGAACGCCTTGCAAACGATCGCGCCAAGTGCTCGGCGCGTTGGCCAAACTCGCGATCATCACCGCCATGATGAGGGGCCCCAACATGGCGCCGTTTTGCAGCAAGGCCAAGGCTTGTATCCAAATGCTGTAGCCACCCGTCAGGGCGGTTTGCCAATAACTCGGCCCCCCTGCATTGACCTTGCCCCAGTTTTCGCCCACCACAAATTCGCGCCACACGCTGCCGGGGTCAGGATCAAAGGCAAACCACAGCGCAAACACGCCCACCGCCAGCGCGGTGCTCAGGGCTGTTCGCCACATCCAACGCCACCAAGCCTGGGGCTGGAGCCAACACAGGCTCAAGAACAAGGTGCCTGCCAACGGTGCAATCAGTACAAACGATTTGTACCAAGCCACCATGGCCCAACTCAGTGCGGCCACGGCAAACAAACGGGTGCTGGGTGAAAAATCCGCCCCTTGCTGGCGTTGTCGCAGCACCTGCACCAACAGCCACCAAAATGGCAAATTCATCCAAAAAGTTTCTAACGCGCTGGTGAGGTAAGGGCGTCCGTAGCGGTAGGTGCTGAAGCAGCCTAAAAAAATCAGCCCCGCGATGTAGCTCAAGCTGCGAGCATTCAACACCTCTGGCCAAGCCGCCGCTTGGGGTTGTCGCGCTGTGATGTCTTGCGCCAAGCGTCGCGTCGCCCAAACCACCCAAGCGGTATTGCACAAGGTGTAGAGCAAGCTGGGCAGACGCAGCCAAACGAGTTGCCAAGGCAGCCCCAGCGCTGGCACCGCCATGGCTTGCCAAATGAGCAAGGGCGGTTTGGTGTTGCGCATGTGCTCTATGTCTGAAAACAAAGGCAACCAAGCGCCCGTGCTGTGTGCGTGCAACCAGGTTTTGAAAGCAATGTGGGCATAAACCAATTCGTCGCCGTTGCGTGGAATGTTTTCTCCACCCAAGTCAAACGCGTACAGGGCCACGGCCAAGATCAAAAGTCCCAAGCTGATGCTTTCTATGCGCTGGGTTTTTTCGGCTGGTGTGACATCGCGGGGGTTGCCTTTGAATGTCCACCAATCGTTGGCAAAGTAATTCATCACACTGGCAACCACAATGGCCATCACGTTGCCCACCAAGTAATGCACATGTTGCGCCAACCACAAGGTCAAGATGTATTGAACGCAAGTGCCCAACCAAGAGGCCAGGCCGTAGCGCACAAATTGCATCCCAATCGCGCCATGCCATTGATCTTGGCGGTCTTGCCAAGTCCACAAGCGGTTCCAAATGAAGTTGTTGATCGTGGCAACAAAAATTGCTGCAGCCAACGAAGCGTACAAACGCGTTTGGCTGTCGGCGATGTGGGTCAACGCAAATTCTTGACAGACGTACAGCACCGCCAAATTCACCACCGTGCCGCTGGCGCCGACCAAGCCAAATTTCAAATACCGCCAGCGGTGCAGCCAATGGTGAAGGGTCAAAGCCAAAGACGAGAAGGTCATGGGGTGAGTCTTCAGGCCAGCGCCAATTTGTGAAGCGCCAACTGCGTCACGTCAGCCACGGTGATGACTTTGAGGCATTGGTTGTCGCCATCGCAAAAACTGTCACGATGGTTGTAAGCCGTCAAGCAGGGCGAGCAAGCCATGCCCGATTCCAACACCGTCGCACGCTCACCCAAAGGCCCGTAAAGGCGAGCAGTTTCGGGGCCAAAAAAAGCGATCGTTTGAATGGGCGTCAAGCTGGCAAAGTGACCCGGCCCGCCGTCGTTGGTGATGAGCAGCTCGGCGCAATGAAACAGCAGCAGCAACTCGCTCAAGCTGTGGGTGTAGCCCGTCAAATCCACACAATTTGCGTGCTGCACTTGCGCCAACACGCGCTGTGCTTGGGGTGTGTCTTCGGGCAAACCAATCAAACCCACGGCGCAGCCTCTTGCCAGCAGGGCTTGAGCCAAACCGATGTAGTGCGCTTCAGGCCATGCACGAATCGGCAAGGCGCCGCCACTGACGTACAGCAGCACGCGGTGCTTGTTTTGCACAAATGGTGCGAAGTCATGTTGCAGGCGTTGACCAAATTTTTGTAAATCTTGGGCGTCCACCGCCAACTGAGGCAATTCGGTTGGCAACTTGGGCAGCACCAAGCGGTTGAGCGGTCGCAGGCTGCGCTCGGCCAACTGCTCTGCGGACAAAGGCAAACTCTCCAACAGCACCTTGGCCAAACCGACAAATTGCAGGCTGATGTGCTGGTAAGTGTTGTAAGGCACCGCCGCATTGATGAAGCTGCCCCGGTACAAGCCTTCTTGGGTGTGCGGGGTAAAGCCCACGCGAACCCTGGCGCCACAGGCATAAGACAACAAAGCGCTGATGCGAGAAAACAACTCGCAATCGATCACGCCGTCCAAGCGCATGCTGCGCAAATCCCGGCAGGTGCGCCACAAGTCACCGATCAGGCTGAGCAACGACGCATCGTTGATGGCGTGTAAATTTTCTTCAGGCACAAACCCCATCAAACGCATGACCGACTGATTTTTTTTCAGCTGCAGCACATGCAACTCAGCTTGGGGGTGGCGCGCTTTGATCGTGTCAAACATGGCTTTGGCCAAGACGACCGAGCCCATTTCGGACAACAAAATGATCAAGATGCGGGGCGTGGCGTTGGAGGGCGCGTCAAGATGCGCGCCGCTCAAGCGCATCAAACGCGCCCACAGCGACACCACCGCGCACAAAATCTGGCCGACCCAGCGGTCGATGGCGCGTTGTGTGGAAATTTTCATGGGCGCAATTATCCCATCGCGGTTTTGTCTGGTTAGATAATGGCGGGATGAACCAACTCGAAGCCCTCAAACAATTCACCACCGTCGTGGCCGACACAGGCGACTTCAAGCAACTCGCCCAATTTCAGCCTCAAGACGCCACCACCAACCCATCGCTGATTTTGAAAGCGGTGCAAAAGCCGGAATATTTGCCGCTGCTCAAAGACACCGTGGCTGCCCACGGCAAAGCGCCCATGGACGAGCAAATTGACCGCTTGCTGGTGCGTTTTGGCTGTGAAATTTTGGCCACCATCCCCGGGCGCGTCTCGACCGAAGTCGATGCGCGTTTGAGTTTTGACACCCAAGCCACGGTGGCGCGTGCCAAGCGCATCATGGCTTTGTACGAGGCGCAAGGCGTCCAACGCGAGCGCGTGTTGATCAAGATCGCCTCAACTTGGGAAGGCATTCAAGCCGCTGCCGAGTTGGAACGCGAAGGCATTCGTTGCAACCTCACCTTGTTGTTCGCGTTTTGTCAAGCCGTGGCTTGCGGCGACGCCAAGGTGCAGCTGATTTCGCCTTTCGTCGGGCGCATTTATGACTGGTACAAAAAATCAGCCGGCGCAGCCTGGGTCGAAGCCGACAACGCGCAGGCCAACGATCCCGGTGTTAAATCCGTCACGGCCATTTACAACCATTACAAGCGCCACGGCATTGCCACCGAAGTCATGGGGGCGAGTTTTCGAAATGTGGGGCAAATCACAGCGCTGGCCGGTTGTGACTTGTTGACCATCAGCCCAGATTTGCTGGCGCAATTGGCCGCGACGGATGCACCTTTGCACCGCGTTTTGGACGCGAAAGCGGCAGCGACTTTGGATTTGCCAGCCGTGCACTTTGATGAGGCAACTTTCCGTTATGCCTTGAATGAGGATGCCATGGCGACCGAAAAATTGGCCGAGGGGATTCGCGCGTTTTGTGTGGATGCGGTGAAGTTGGAAGCGTTGATGCGCTGATTTTTTTCGCTCGCACGCCCCCATCGCAGAGGCAAGGCCGCTGGCTCATCTTCGCTTCGCGCTCAGCAAATCGCGCATCGGCATTGCCTCTGCGATGGGGGCTGAGTCATGCCAGTTCAGACAATGCAAAGCGGCAAAAAGAAAAGCCCAAGCAAAAAAGCCTCACTGGGCGCAAACCCAGTGAGGCTTTGAAGCAAGCAAGAAGCCAAGCGCCCAAAAGCGCTCAGCTCAAGCAGCCGAGCATTACATGCCCATGCCGCCCATGCCACCCATACCGCTCATGTCGGGCATACCGCCGGCAGGTGCGTCGTCTTTGGGGGCTTCAGACACCATGCATTCGGTGGTCAACATCAAAGAGGCCACAGAAGCTGCGTTTTGCAAAGCAGTGCGTGTCACTTTGGTGGGGTCCAAGATACCCATTTCGATCATGTCGCCGTAGGTGTCGTTGGCAGCGTTGAAGCCGTAGTTGCCTTTGCCTGCCAACACAGCGTTGACGACCACTGAGGGCTCGCCACCGGCGTTGTACACGATTTCGCGCAAAGGAGCTTCGATGGCTTTCAACACCAGTTTGATGCCAGCTTCTTGATCGGCGTTGTCGCCTTTGATGACACCAGCCGCTTGACGTGCGCGCAACAAGGCCACGCCACCGCCAGCCACGATGCCTTCTTCCACTGCAGCGCGAGTCGCGTGCAGGGCGTCTTCCACACGAGCTTTTTTCTCTTTCATTTCGACTTCAGTGGCAGCGCCAACTTTGATCACGGCCACACCGCCAGCCAATTTGGCCACGCGCTCTTGCAGTTTTTCGCGGTCGTAGTCGCTGGTTGCTTCTTCGATTTGAACGCGGATTTGTTTCACGC
Organism: uncultured Burkholderiales bacterium; assembly: GCA_903925445.1. Taxonomy (GTDB): domain Bacteria; phylum Pseudomonadota; class Gammaproteobacteria; order Burkholderiales; family Burkholderiaceae_C; genus Limnohabitans. The sequence continues at coordinate 11,273 of CAIYFE010000052.1, forward strand.
GTGCTTCGATGTCAGCAGCCGCACCAGCGCCGTCGATGATGGTGGTGTTTTCTTTGCCCACTTCGATGCGTTTGGCTTGGCCCAAATCGGCCAAAGTCACTTTTTCCAAAGTCAGGCCAACTTCTTCTGCAATCACTTTGCCGCCAGTCAAGATGGCGATGTCTTCCAACATGGCTTTGCGACGGTCACCAAAGCCAGGGGCTTTGACGGCCACAACTTTCAAGATGCCACGAATGGTGTTGACCACCAAAGTTGCCAAGGCTTCGCCTTCGACTTCTTCGGCAATGATCAACAACGGACGGCCGGCTTTGGCAACGGCTGCCAGGGTGGGCAACAGGTCACGGAG
>CAIYFE010000053.1 GCA_903925445.1 uncultured Burkholderiales bacterium
ACTTCATTCAAAAACTCCGGGATGAATTCAATTCCGAAATACCCGCCTGTATTTTGACGGCGGATACTTCACCGCATCATCTGGTTTTATTCAATGAATTGAATATCCAAGTGTTGTACAAACCGATTGATGTCAAAGACGTTTTGAAATTCATTGTGGAGCGTTTGCAATCGGCCTCCCATTGAGGCCAGCCTATTGGAACTGGCGCAAATCAACGCTTGGATTCAAGTAAAACCGTCGAGCTTTTATCCACAATGGCTTGCGCGTCAGCGCCTTTGTTGCACATGGGATCTGATTTGAGCAAGCGCATCCAAGAGCAATCTTGTTCAGTTGCGCCGCTGATGGCGTGATCCACCGGGGATTTACCGGTCACTCCCCAAGTACCCAGGCTGACCGATGTCATCGGATAGGTTGAAATAAAACTGCAAGCCCCAAGCGTTTGAATAACCAAAAGGATTGGAATGAATAAATATCGCTTTAGGTTTTTCAATGCGCGCCCTTTGAATAAGACCTGAGCGCAAATTTTTATTCGGAGTTATTGGGGCTGTCAATAATAATTTTGATAATTTTGTCGCTTTTTTGAGCAAAACCCTCAGTCGGGTCGCACCACTTCCAGCAAACGGTCCAAGCCGCCTTGTTGAATCGACACCATCGCTTGCTCGCGCACTTTGGGCTTGGCGTGGTAGGCCACAGACAATCCGGCCGCGCCCATCATGGGCAAGTCGTTGGCGCCGTCGCCCATGGCAATGCTTTGTTGTGGCGCAATGCCCAGTTGTACGCAGGTGTGCAGCAGCATCTTGCATTTTTCTGCGCCATCGCAAATATCGCCCCAGTCTTGATCGACCACGCGCCCAGTCAACACGCCGTTGGCGATTTCAAGCACGTTGCTGCGAGCAAAGTCAATGCCGAGCATCTCGCACACCCGATCGGCAAAAAACGTGAAGCCACCGCTGACCAGCAACACGCGCAGTCCGTGCGCTTTGCAGCGTTGCACCAAACTTTGCGCGCCTGGGTTCAAGCGCAGGCGTTGTTCAAATACGGCTTGCAACGCCGTGGCCGGCACGCCTTGCAGCAAGGCCACACGGCGGCGCAAACTGTCTTTGAAATCGGTAATTTCTCCGCGCATGGCCGCTTCGGTGATGGCGGCAACTTCGGCCTTGCGTCCTGCGGCGTCCGCAATTTCATCGATGCACTCGATGTTGATGAGGGTCGAGTCCATGTCAAACGCGATGAGTTTGAAATCGGACAAACGCAAAGGTGGCGTGAAACCTTGCACGGCAAGGCCAGGAGCAAATTCGGTGGCTGAAGTCATGGGACGCAATTATCGTTGCAAGCGGGATTGAAATCGTGCCGAAGCACTCAGTGCTTCAAGTACATCGGGTCTGACCAAGTGGCCAGCCATTGCGGTCTGAAAGCTACAAAAATTGCGCACAACATGCCGGTGACAAAGGCGTCGCCCCAAGCCATCAACCAAAACCCAATCACCGACAAGCCAGTCTCAACATTGGGCAAGCCCTGACCCAGCGCTTGCTCCAGCAAACTGGAGGCAAAAAGACACAGCACGGAGCCCAAAAACCCTCGACCCAGCACATACACAAAAGGATGATGCGCCACCCAGCGCCGCAAAGCAGCGCCCATGAGCAAAGTGAAAGTCGCTGGCATCAGCCCTTGCCAAACCATCAAATGCGCGATGGCCTCGGGGCTGGCTGAGGTGATGAAAAACGTCGCACACCCAATGGCGACCAGCACCAACGCCGCCAAGGGCCAACCCAGCATGAGCGTGATCAATGGCGCCCCTGACCAATGCAGTTGCAACGGCATGTGTTGCAAAAACGGCAGCGCCCACACCCAAGGCAACAACACGCAACTTGCCAGCAAAGGCGTCAGCAAGTCGGCGTTCAACATGCGCCAAGGTCGTGTCCACAAGGACACCAACACAGCAATCAACACGATGGCGATTTCTATATCCACAGCCTTGCCTCAGCTCAGAGTGGTTTGTGTTTGGGCGGGCGCTGGCGTTGGCGTTCCCAATGAGCGCAACACATCGCGCACCATTTGCGCCCGTGCATGGGGTTCTGGCAATTCGCGTTCAATGCGCAACCGATCGTTGCCCGCCAACTTGATGTGCTTGTTTTTTTGCACCAAGTCGATGATGCGCAACGCATCAAATGGTGGATTGGGTTTGAAGCTGATGTGGGTCACGCCGGGCGCGGCATCGACTTTGGTGACGCCGTAGCTGCGCGCTTGCACACGCAAGCGGTGCACATCGATCAAGGTTTGCGCTTGAGTTGGCAGCTTGCCAAAGCGATCGACGATCTCTTCGAGCAAAGCATCGATTTGGTCGCTGTTCTTGGCGGTGGCAAGTTTTTTGTACAGCGACAAGA
>CAIYFE010000054.1 GCA_903925445.1 uncultured Burkholderiales bacterium
GCTAAATTTTAAAGCCTAGGCGACAATTGGGCAAATTTACCTGTGTGAGCAAAAACTGTGACCGACTCATCTCCCAAACATCAAGATTTATCCGCATTAGATGCTTTGACCTCTGGCGCCTTCACGGCTGCGACGTCTGGCGAGCGTTCTGCCAAGCTGCGCGAGTGGCTTCAAACCCAACCCAACGTGGAGCAACTGCAAGCGGTTTTTACCGAAATGAGTCACCGCGACAAGGGTGCCGCCAAGATCGTGCGTGAGCGCTTGGACGAATTGCGCCGCGCCCAAGGTCAAGAGGCCTTGATTCAAGAATGGTCGCTCAAAGGCGAGGCCTTGCGTGATGCGTCACGCTTGAACTTGGCCGATGCGCTGGCTTGGCAACGCGATGCCGCCAAAGCAGGTGCGCCTTTGTCGCGCGAGCCCCTGGCCAGCTTGAAAACAGCCTTGAGCGAACGCATCAAAGCCATCGAAGATTTGCAGCACCAAGCCTTGGTGCAACGTGAAGCGGCTGTGTTGTTGGCGCAGCGCATTGAAGTGCTTTCCACCAAATCATGGCAAGACGCTTTGGGCCAACGCGAAGCCTTGCAAGCCGATTTAGACCGCTGGAGCGCTCAAGCGCAAGCCTTGCAAGACAACGCGCAGTGGGCGAGTGTGGACGCCAAGTTTGCGCCCGCTTTGCAAACCAGCGCGCAACAAGTGCAAGCGGTGTGGGTGGCTTTTGGCGAGGCATTGGCGTTGACCCAAGCCGCAGCCTCAGATGCCAGCGCACCCTTGCCCGCAGTGCCTGCTTGGGCTGATCAAATTCGGCTGGCGCGCGGTGAAAAAGTGATGGATGCAGCTGCGCCCGTGGCGCCCAGCAAACCAACCGGTGTGGATTCCACCCGTGTGCTCAAACCGAGCGCCGACAAAGCGGTGATCGATGCACAACGTTTGGCTTTGGCCGAACAAGCGGAAGCCTTGTTCAAACCCGCCAAAGCGCAAGCCCCTGAGCCAAAGCCCGAGTCAACCCCAGAGCAGACCTCAGAGCCAACCCCAGCCAGCGAAGCTGCTGAACCCACGACGCCAAACGCCCAGACCTCACAAATCGGCGACGTCAATGAATCCAGCGAAGTCGCTGCTGAGCCAGAACTCATACCCGCCATGGGCGGGCGCAAGATGCAAGAAGCCTTGCGTCATCTGCGTGAAGAGTGGAAAAAAATCGACAAACTTGCAGCCCCCAACCCTTCGCTGTGGAAGCGCTTTGATGCCGCTTGCACCCGTGCGCATCAGGTGGTGGATGTTTGGCTCAAAGAAGCACGCGCCCAAACAGCAGCGCACAAAGCACAACGTTTGGCCTTGATTGAAGAAGTCAAAACCTGGACCGCCGCGCATGGCCAAGGCCCCGACTGGAAAAATGTGGCCCGTCAGCTGCATCAGTTCGCGCAACGCTGGCGCGATGGCGGCCACCTCAGCGAGAAGATGTACGCCGAATTGCATCCGTTGTGGAAGGCGGCCATTCACGCCGCGCATGCACCTTTGGAGGCTGTTCAAAAAGAAAGCTTGGCGCGTCGCCAGGCTTTGATCGCCGAGGCACAAGCCTTGGGCGCAGCGCCTACTTTGCGCATCGACGCAGTCAAAGCGTTGCAACAACGCTGGCAAGAAGAAGCGCATGCGGTGGTGTTGGATCGCAAACACGAGCAAAAGTTATGGGACGCATTCCGTCAACCGATTGACGAGGCCTTTGCCCGCAAATCTGCGGTGCGCGAATCAACGCACACCGCCATGAGTGCGCACGACAAAGCCGTGGTCGATGCTGCCAAAGCCTTAGAGGCCGCCAGCAGCAGTGGCGACGCCAACAAAATTCGCGCGGCGATGCAAGCCTTGGAAGAAGCTGTGCGTGGCCAAACTGCCGCCGAGCCATCAACACCAGCGCCTGCTGCCGCACCCGCTGCCGCGCCCGCTGCCGCATCCGCCGAGGCTGCTGCACCCGCAGTGGCCGAAACGCCAGCGGACGAAAACGCAGAAGCCGCGCCCGCGCCCGCCGCCGCCGAAGTTGCGCCGCCACCTGTTGCCAAGCCGGTCAAACCTTTGGTCGCGGTGCGAGGCGATGACCGACCCGGTCAAAAACGCACCGAAGCCGCGCCCGCCAAAGGGCGCGATGGAAAACCCGTGCGCAAGTTTGAGCACCGCTCCGATCGCCCCGAGCGCGAAGGTTTTGCACCTCGCGGTCCACGCTTGGGCGATGTGGCCTTTCGAGCCCAACGCCACGCACTGGACGCTGCGCAAGCTGCGATGCGCCAACTGGCCGCGCAAGCGCATGGCGAAGTGTTGACGCAACTGCTGCATGCCTGGGAAAAACGCGATGCAGCCGCATTGCCCAGCGCACAAGCCTTGGGCAGCAAGCTCAACGCCGCGCAACGCACTCAATGGGCGCAAGCTTTGGGGCAAGCAGCGCAAGCGTTGGATAGCAACTTGTTGCTGCGTTTGGAAATTGCAGCCGATTTGCCCACGCCAGCGGCGGAGATGCCTGCGCGTCGCGCCTTGCAGTTGCAACTGCTCACGCGTCGCAACGATCCAAGCCCTCAAATGACTTGGGCTGGCGATGCAGCAAAAATTTTGGCCAGCGCACACGACGCCAGCCAAGCGCACCGGTTGCAAGCAGCGCTCAAGGTTTTGTTGAAGCGTTAACCCGGCAAAGCCCCCGCGAGGGGCTTTTTTCTTGATCGCGCAGCCAGCACAGCACTTGCAGGCGAGGCGGTGTTGCCAACGCTTCCCAGTCGCTCAACACCCAACGCGTCAAACCAGCGCCCAAGTCGTGTTCGGCGGGGCGATGGGTGTGGCCGTGGATCAAGGTGTCGGCGTGGGCTTGGTGCAGGGCTTGTCGAGCGGCTTGGGTGTCCACATCGGCGTATTGCTGCATGCGTTGTTGTTTGGCTTGGCTTTGTTGGCGCAGCGCCAAGCCAATCGCGTGACGCTCTGGCCAGGGCTTGCTCAAAAAATCTTGTTGCCACTGGGCTTGGCGAACTTGGGCACGAAACGCCAAGTAATCGGTGTCTGCCAAACACCAAGCGTCGCCGTGGCTCAGCAAAAAGTTGTGTTGACCCAAGCTCAACAAGCAAGGGTCGTCAAGCCAACCCATGAAGGCGGGCGGGGTTTGTGTGCCCCATAAAAAATCGCGGTTGCCACACAAAAAGTAAATGGGCAGGCGTTGTGCAGTCTGCGCCAAAACATCCAAACACGCGTGAGCAAAGGGCTCTGGCGTGTCGTCGCCCACCCACACTTCAAACAAGTCGCCCAAGATGAACAAGGCGTGAGCAGGGGTGTGCAGCAGGTGATTTTTCCAGGCCTCAAACGTGGCGGCTTCGCTCGCGTCCAAGTGCACATCGGAGATGAAATCCACCCGTTGCCACGCGCTGTCGCCTTGGATGTGTTGGGCGCGTGGCGGGGTCATGGGTGGATCAAAGCGCAACGGCTTTTTCAATCACCACGTCTTCTTTAGGCACGTCTTGGTGAAAACCTTTGCGTCCTGTTTTGACCGCTGCAATTTTGTCCACCACGTCGTGACCGCTGACCACTTTGCCAAAAACGGCATAGCCCCAGCCTTGGGCGGTTGGCGATTTGAAATTCAAAAAATCGTTGTCCGTCACGTTGATGAAAAACTGCGCCGTGGCCGAGTGCGGATCAGAAGTGCGCGCCATGGCGATGGTGTAGTGATCGTTGGTCAGGCCGTTGTTGGCTTCGTTTTCGATGGGCTCGTCGCAGTCTTTTTGGCTCATGCCGGGTTCAAAGCCGCCGCCTTGGATCATGAAACCAGGAATGACACGGTGAAAAACGGTTTTGTCGTAGTGACCCTTGTTCACGTAGCTCAAGAAATTGGCAGTGCATTTTGGGGCTTTGTCGGCATCGAGTTCCAAGGTGATGACGCCCATGTCTGCAATGTGCAGTTCGACTTGTGGATGGCTCATGTTTATTTCTCAAGAGTTGCAGATTGAATGACGATGGTGGTGCGAGGCACATCGCTGGCAAATGGGCCGCCGGGCCCGGTTTGTACGGAGCGAATGCGTTGCACAGCGTCCATGCCCGAGATCACACGGCCAAACACGGTGTAGCCGGGTTGCTGGGGCGTGGGATCTAAAAAGCTGTTGTCCACCACGTTGATGAAAAATTGCGAAGTGGCGGAGTTGGGCACGTTGGTGCGTGCCATGGCGATCGTGCCCACGGTGTTGCGCGGGCCGCCTTTGGCCAAGGCTTCGCGTCCTTCATGAACAACGGGTGCGCGCGTGGGTTTTTCAAAATAGCGCGCGTCGTAACCCCCGCCTTGGATCATGAAGTTGCCGATGACGCGATGAAAAATTGTCCCGTCGTAATGTTTGTCGCGCACATATTGCAAAAAGTTTTCGACCGTTTTGGGAGCCACCTCCGGGTAGACCTCCACCACAAAGCTGCCTGCATTGGTGGTGAATTTGACGCGGGGTGCTTCTTGCGCCCAGGCGTTTGTGTTGACGGCCATGAGCAGGCCCAGCCCCAAGGTACAAACAAGGCGGCGAGTTTTAAAAAAATGGATCATGGTTTTTGTGTGGGCGTGAGAGCCGGCTGGAGAAGTTCAAGTTTCTTTTTGGCGCTGCTGAGTTTGCTGTCATTGCTCAGTGCGCGTTGATACAACAAGCTGGCTTGGTGCAACAAGACATCGGCCAAGTTTTCTTGCGCCAAAGCATAGGCGGGGTTGCTGCGCAAAGCCGCTTCAAATTCAACTTGCGCCAACCCGTATTGGCCACTGGCGGCCAGCAACACGCCCAAGTTGTTGTGCGGTTCGGGCAATTCGGGAAACTGTTGTGTCAAGTCTAAATAAATAGGTTGAGCCAATTCTGGTTGATTTTGTTTCTCGAAAACATAAGCTTTCCAGAATAGCATTTGTGGATCACGCGGGTTCTTGGTGAGCGCTTGCTCAATCAGTTTGAGAGCCAAAGGGTATTTGGCTTGACGCAATGCTTTTTGAACTTCGTTGTGCGGATCGCTTTGCGTCACATTCAAGGACACGATTTGACCTGGCTGCCATTCATCAGCCGTTGTTTGTGCAAACACATGTGAGGCACAGACCAGTGTCATCCAGCAAAGAAATGCTTTGCGCTTTTGTGAACCAAATGTGTGCATAGAAATTGAATGAGGGTTTTTCATGTACTTTGTATACTGGAGGCATTGTAAAACAGGGGGTCTTGGCACCCCCTTTTGATTGCTTGCTAGCGCCCCCTCGTATGCGGGCGCACTTTTTCACACATGACACTTCGCATCTACAACACGCTTTCGCGTGCATTGGAAAACTTTTCGCCGCTCGAATCAGGTCACGTCCGTATGTATGTTTGCGGAATGACGGTGTACGACTTTTGCCATTTGGGACATGCGCGATCGATGGTGGCATTTGATGTGGTGCAGCGTTGGCTCAAAGCCAGCGGCTATCGCGTCACTTATGTGCGCAACATCACCGACATCGACGACAAAATCATCAAGCGTTCTTTGGAAAACGGTGAAACCGTGCGCAGTTTGACCGATCGCATGATCGACGCCTTGCACCAAGATGCAGACGCCTTGGGCATTGAGCGTCCCACCCACGAGCCGCGCGCGATGGATTACGTGCCGCAAATGTTGCAAATGATTGGCACCTTGCAAAACAAAGGTTTGGCCTACCAAGCCCGCAACGGCGACATGAACTATGCCGTGCGCAAATTTGCAGGCTATGGCAAGTTGTCTGGCAAATCGCTGGATGAATTGCAAGCCGGCGAGCGCGTGGCGGTGGACGATGGCAAACACGATCCCTTGGATTTTGTGTTGTGGAAGTCGGCCAAATCCAGCGAACCCGACGAAGTCAAATGGGACAGCCCATTTGGTGCGGGACGACCCGGCTGGCACATCGAATGCTCGGCCATGAGCTGCGACATGTTGGGCCAGAGTTTTGACATTCACGGTGGGGGCGCAGACTTGCAGTTTCCTCACCACGAAAACGAAATTGCGCAAAGCGAAGGCGCACATGGCCAAGCCATGGCCAGCGTGTGGATGCACAACGGCTTCATCAATGTGGACAACGAAAAAATGTCCAAAAGCTTGGGCAACTTTTTCACCATCCGCGATGTGCTCAAAGAATTTGATGCCGAAACGGTGCGCTTTTTTGTGGTTCGCAGCCACTACCGCAGCCCACTCAATTACAGCGATGTGCATTTGAACGATGCGCGCAGCGCGCTCAAACGCTTGTACACCGCCTTGGCCGCAGTGACGCCAGAACAGGTGGCGCTGGATTGGTCCAATCCGTATGCCGCGCGTTTTCAAGCGGCCATGAACGAAGACTTTGGCACGCCCGAGGCCGTGGCGGTGTTGTTTGACTTGGCCAGCGAAGTCAACCGCAGCCAATCGGCGCAGTTGGCCGGTTGGCTCAAAACCTTGGGCGGCGTGTTGGGCTTGCTGCAAGCCGATCCGACCCATTATTTGCAAGCGGGCGTGTCACTCGGCGAAGCAGAGATTCAAGCGCAAATCGCGCAACGCGCTGCGGCCAAAGCGGCCAAAGACTTTGCCCTGGCCGATGGCATTCGCAAAGCATTGGCAGAGCAGGGCATTGTGCTCAAAGACTCGCCCACGGGCACCACTTGGGAGCGCGGCTAAATCATGGCAACCACCGAAAAAATCACCATTGCCACGCCGCCTTATTGGACGGAGGCTTGCAAGCACCTGATGAAAAAAGATCGGGTCATGAAGCGCTTGATTCCACAATTTGGTGAGGCCTGTTTGCAATCGCGCGGCGATGCGTTTGTCACTTTGGCGCGCAGCATCGTGGGGCAACAAATCTCGGTCAAAGCAGCGCAAACCGTGTGGGACAAATTTGTCAAACTGCCCCGAAAAATGACGCCAACCCATGTGCTCAAACTCAAAGTGGACGACATGCGCGCCGCTGGCCTGTCGGCACGCAAGGTGGAGTATTTGGTCGATTTGGCGCTCAATTTTGACAACGGCGCTTTGCATGTCAAAGCTTGGAACGAGATGGATGACGAGTCCATCATCGAAGAACTGGTCGCCATTCGGGGCATTGGCCGCTGGACGGCTGAAATGTTTTTGATCTTTCATTTGATGCGACCCAACGTTTTGCCACTGGACGATGTGGGTTTGATCAACGGCATCAGTCGCAATTATTTTTCCGACGAAGCCGTCAGCCGAAGCGAGGCGCGCGAGGTGGCTGCTGCTTGGGCGCCCTATTGCAGTGTTGCGACTTGGTATATTTGGCGTTCCTTGGATCCGCTGCCAGTTGCGTATTGAGCAGCAAGGAGTAATAGATTTTGGCTAAGAAAACTTTTCTTGATTTTGAGCAACCCATTGCCGAGCTAGAGGGCAAGATTGACGAGTTGCGGTATGTGCAAAGCGAATCCGCCGTTGATATTTCAGAAGAAATCGATCAGCTCAGCAAAAAAAGCTTGCAGCTGACCAAAGACATTTACAGCGATTTGACGCCGTGGCAAATCACCAAAATTGCGCGTCATCCCGAACGTCCTTACACGATGGACTACATCAACGACATCTTCACCGATTTCGTGGAACTGCATGGCGATCGTCACTTTGCCGACGACTTGAGCATTGTGGGTGGCTTGGCGCGCTTTAACGGCAACGCCTGCATGGTGTTGGGACACCAAAAAGGCCGCGACACCAAAGAACGCGCAGCTCGCAACTTTGGCATGAGCCGCCCCGAGGGCTACCGCAA
>CAIYFE010000055.1 GCA_903925445.1 uncultured Burkholderiales bacterium
AGCAAACCCCTCGCTGTACTTTGGACTGAGTTTGGGCATCACCTTCCCGTTGAATATTTTGTTGGGCATCCCTATCTATGTCGGTGTGGCACAAACATGGTTGACCTGATCGATTGATGCTTAACATGAACCTCTATCAAAACCAAGGCGTTGCGTTTCTCACGCAACATGGCAAAGAAGACTTGGTGCGGCAACCCCTGCAAGACCGCTTGGGTTGCCGCTTGATGCACACCCAAGCCTACGACACGGATCGCTTAGGCACCTTTACGGGTGAAATTGCACGACACGGCTCGCAACTCGATGCGGCGCGAGAGAAAGCCAAAATTGGCATGGCCTTGACCCAAACACGCATTGGACTGGCCAGCGAAGGCGCGTTTGGTGCCGACCCGTTTGGCGGATGGATGCCGTGGAACACCGAGTTGTTGTTGTGGGTGGACGAGGAGCGTCAACTGGAAATCAAAGGCATCGCGCAAGGCCCTGCGCAAAGCCTGAGCAGATGGATTGAAATCACCGATCAACTCGACAAACTGGCCAGCGAGGCTCAGTTTCCGTTGCACTACCTCAACCTCAGACCGGCCCATGAAGACCCCCAATACATGGTCAAAGGCCTGCGGGACAAAGCCTCGTTGTTGCAAGCGTTTGAACAAGCCAAGCAAGCATCGTCTAATGGCTTGGTCCTGGTAGAAAACGATTTGCGAGCGTTTGGCAATCCGACGCGGCAAGGCGTGATTCGCAATGCCTTGCAAGACTTGTTGCGCCAATTGACCTCGCTGTGTCCGCAATGTGCGTCACCGGGTTACTGGATCGCCCAACGCATACCTGGCTTACCTTGCAAAGCCTGCGCGCACCCAACCCAACTGCCCATCGCCCAGCGTTGGCGTTGTCCGGCATGCCAGCATGAAGCCGAAGAATCGCTACTGACGCGTCAAGGTGCTGATCCATCTTTGTGCGATGTCTGTAATCCTTGACAACTAACGCATGGCATTTTGCGGTGGCAGCGAATTCAAAGCCGCTTGAATCATTTGCTGCGTGAAATTGCGCGATTGGGTTTGTACCCCTTTGCTCAGCGTCAAATGCGCCAACACGTTGGAGTGTTCAATCGTGGCGAGTCCATGCAAAGTGGACCAAATGAACAAAGCTTTCAACTCTGCTTGCTTGCGCCCTGCTGCTGTTTTTTCGTGTTTTTTGATCAAGTTTTGGCGCAACATATCAAAGGCATGCACCGCGTGCTTGACCAAATCAGGATGAGACGCAGGTTCGGGCCACGGTGTGCCAAACATCAATCGGTATTCCAGCGGATGAAGGGCTGCATACTGCATGTAGGCTTCACCCATGCCCGCCAAAGGATCGTCAAGATTGGCTTGTGACGATTGGTCTAAGTGGTTGGCAAAGTCCTCAAAGCAGCGCTTCATGATTTCAGCCAACAGATGATCGCGGCTTGCAAAATGTCGGTATGGCGCTTGGTGCGAAATGGCAAGTTTGCGCGCAACGTCACGCATGCTCCACCCCTCAACGCCTTGTTCTGCAATCACATCTCTGGCGGCTTGAATGCAAGCTTCTTTGAGATCGAGTTCGTTGATAGATTTAGCCATATGTGGGTTCAACCATTAAGGAAGTCGTTGGGTCATGCCTTGCATGACTTGCGACATGATTTTGACGCGTCCCCAACGCGGCACGCTGGCCAAGGCAAAAGCCAGAGCTTTGGCCAAAAAGCCGGGTCTGACTACTTTTTGATGCCCCAATGCCGCCAACGATTCTTTCGCAACCGTTTGCGCGCTGGCAGCGTTGCCCAAGTCCATGCCCGCGCGCGTGGCAAAGCCAGTTTCCACCGGACCTGGCGCAACAATCAGCAGATCAACGCCACTGCCTTGCCACTCTTGTTGCAACGCTTCGCCCAAGGTATGCACATACGCTTTTGTTGCTGAGTAATGCGCCGAACGCGCAACACCTTGCAGCGCAACAATGGAACTGAGCAAAACAACGCCACCCCGTTTTTGTGCGCGAAATTTATTCCCAAAAAAATGGGTCATCGTCATCAAAGCCGTGCAATTGAGGCTGAGCATGTTGAGTTCGGTGGACACATCGCTGTCTAAAAAGTTACCTGCTGTACCAAACCCCGCGTTGCAAACAAATAGACCGATGTCCAAATGTTCAACTTGCTTCAACACATCCGACACCTCTGCGGGATGACTGAGGTCAGCGCCAATGACAGGACACATGACGCCATATTGCTGTTCGAGTTCTTGCGACAGCTCATCCAACAACGAAGTTCGGCGTGCGACCAAGATCACTGCCAACCCTGCTTTTGCCAGCTCATGAGCAAACGCACGTCCAATGCCTTGCGAGGCGCCGGTCACCAGTGCATAAGAGCCGTATTTCTTTAGCAACTGGTTTTTTTCAGAATTTTTCACAACGCGCCCCAATTTGTTGACAGTGTCTACATCTTACTTTAAGATTGTTGACACTGTCAACTTCTGAGCTACTTATGCCAACTTCAATCCTTTCAGATGTGTTCATGCAGACCAACTTGCTTTGGAGTTCGCAGAGCCAAGCCTGCAAAGTCTTGATGGTGTATGGCGCTTTGATGTGTTTGGCCTTCTTTCTGACGTTTTGGGTTTCACAGTCCGATGCCCGAACACTGCGCGAGGTGGGCGTGTGGATCAAACCCATGAAATTCATGGCGGCCACAGCTTTGTTCGTGTGGACCACGGTGGTGTTGGTCTTGGCCGTGCAAACCAATGTGGCGCAGCGTGAAGGCTTTGACGCCACGTTCAATTGGATTGCGGGCTTGATCATCGCCACGTCGTTGTTTGAGGTGGTCTACATCACCTACCAAGGCGCACAAGGACAGCCATCGCACTACAACAACAGTGATGCCCTGCACACTTTGCTGTTTGGACTGATGGGCATTGCCGCCGTGGGTCTGACCTTTTCGCAAGTTTGGTTGGCCTGGGAAATCTGGAAAACGCATGGCGCACAAGAAATCAGTGTGCTCACTTGGGGTGTGCTGCTCGGTTTGGTGTTGACCTTTGTGCTGGGAACGGTCAGCGGATTTTTGCTGGGCGCACACCAGCCGCCTGCGGGTCAAGGACTGCCCTTTGTGGGCTGGCATTTGCACAGCGATATTCGCCCCGCGCATTTTTTAGGTGTACACGCACAACAAATCATTCCGATTGCGGGGTTGTTGGCTGAAAAATTCGCAGGCGGCAACGCCGCCATGACTTTGACCGCTGTCACCGGGGTTTACGTGAGTGCATGGTTGGGCTTGACTGCTTGGGCGCTGAACTAAAGGGCTAGGGTCGTTCCCTTGCTGGGCTCAATTTTGGTTGTGGCTGACACACGAGTCTTGTAAAACCCTTGTGTGTTCGATATTGAACACATCCACTCGAAAGGTACAGCCATGAGCCACGTTGTTTCACAAGTTGTTTTCAAACCCAATCCCGGCGCTGATTTGACCCAACTGATGGCCTTTGTCGCAGAAAGCGCAGCCATCTGGCGACGCCACGGCGCAGAGGTTTCTGTCTGGGCAGTTTCCACCGGCGAAGCAGGCAATTTTGTTTTCACCACCCGCTATGAAAACTATGCTGCCTATGGCAAATGTGTCGATGCCGTGTATAACGACCCCGAATACCAATCGTGGTCACAACGCGGCACAGCCAGCGGGCTGAGTTCATGGGTGCGCAGCAATTTGGCGCGTCAGTTACCGATTTGATGACTTCGTGCATCCAACGTGAAGGAATTTCAAATGAAAAAACTTTCAATCGCGCTGTGCCTGCTGTGTGCTTGGTTCAGTTCGGCCTTGCACGCTCAACAGAAATTTGCGTTCAATTTTGTTCAACCTCCCGATGTGGTTGGCAAATACACACAAAGAAATTCACTTGAGGTAGGCGATGCACCCGCTCACACCCTCAACTTATCTGAAATCGTGACCGCATACATTGGTGACAAGCCCGCGCCGACTTTTTCCAATGTTCGCGTCAAAGAGAGCAGAACTTTGCTCATCAGCGACTTCACCAACAACTCGGGATTCAGCAATGGCTATCGTGTTTACTCGATGGAAAACGGGGACAAGATTTTCATCAAGACCCATTTGATTCTTCAAACGAGCGCCGGATCGGATGGCAAATCTGTGTCCATTGCTTCCAGCGTTGACACCATCACAGGTGGCACAGGAAAGTTTAAAAATATGCGTGGCACGCTGAGAAGCACCAACAAGGCAGCGGTAGGCTCAACTACTTCGGGCAGTCAAACCGAAGGTGAGTATTTCTTCTTGGATTGATTTAAAAAAATAAATTCACCTATTGTTCAAATCATCTATGCAAGCCATTGAACTCTTAGGCGTTCCCGGATCGCCCTACACACGCAAGATGCTCGCGCTTTTGCGATATCGGCGCATTGCATATCGCATGCTGTGGGGCGGCCATTTTGATCCGCGCAACGACTACCCTTCGCCCAAAGTCAAGTTGTTGCCAACGTTTTACTTTCCATCAGCCCACGGCAAAGAGGCCGTGGTGGACTCCACGCCCATCATCCAGAGATTGGAGTTGCAATATGCGCAGCGATCTGTCGCACCCGACGATCCAGTGCTGGGATTTGTCAACCTGTTGGTGGAAGACTTTGCGGATGAGTGGCTGACCAAGGCCATGTTTCACTACCGCTGGCACTATGCACAAGATGCCCAACATGCTGCGCCTTTGCTCATGTACTCGCAACACCCGCAAATGAGCAGCGCACAAGCCAAAGCCCAAGCCGATGCGTTTGCGCAGCGACAAATCTCTCGGCTGCCATTGGTCGGCTCCAGCCACGAGACCGCGCCCCTCATCGAATCGAGTTATCAACGCGTGGTCACCATCATGGACGGCATCATTGAGCGCCAAG
>CAIYFE010000056.1 GCA_903925445.1 uncultured Burkholderiales bacterium
ATCCAATCCACAGCAGTCTAAGTAGCGGCATTCACCTTAGAGCGTCAACACTTGGGGTTGCAATTGCAACTGTTTGATTTTGTTGGCAACCTTGTCCGCTTCTTCGCGGGTGGCAAAGGGGCCTACGCGCACACGGGTGCGCTTGCCTTCTTTGGTTTCGGCCACATGGGTGTAGGTTTTGAAACCCGATTTTTCGACTTTGGCGCGCACATCGCGCATCTTGGCTTCGTCTGAAAATGCACCGACTTGCACAATGAAACGCGGCGCATCTTTGGCGTCGGATTTGGCATCAGTTTTGGTGTCAGCTTTTGGATCAGCTTTGGCTTCGGGTTTGTCCACCGCTGCAGGTTCAGGTTTGGCAGGTGCCACGGCGCTGACAGCAGGCGCTTCGGCTTTGACCACTTCTTCTTTGGAGTCCAAGGCTGCCGCAGTTTCTAGCGGCTTGGGGGATGCGGGCGCGGTCACAGGTTTGCTGTGCGCCCGATCGGGAATGTCAATCGCAATGTCCACCGACACGGGGCGCGGTTGGGTGTCAAAAATCAGTGGGAAAACGACCACACCGATGAACACCAACACACACGCGCCGATCAGGCGATGGCGGGCGCGACGTCGCATGGCCTCCACGCTTTCGGACGCAGGCTGGCTGAAATTACCTTGGGGCTCGGCATTTTGGCCGGGCAATCGGAACTTAAAAAAAGCCATGTGCGAGAGGTCTCAAGAACTCAAATGAGGGGCATCCAAACGCGGCGTTCCGTGCTGCAACACACCGCCCACCGTGAAGAAAGACCCGAAAACGACGATTCTATCAGCGGGGCCTGCTTGAGCGACGGCCGCATCCAGCGCCGCTTGAGGGCTGGCATAGGTGCTGCTGCGCGCGTCTGGGCGTTGATTTTGGGCTTGCCACTGCGCTTGCAACTGCTCGGCACTTGCAGCGCGTTCGGTGGGTAAATCGCAAAAGTACCAACGATCCACCACCACGCCCAAGCGTTTGAGCATGGGTGCAACATCTTTGTCCGCCATTGCTCCAAACACGGCATGGGTGGTGGGATAAAAACCCATCGCATCCAAGTTTTCGCTCAATGCGGCAGCGGCGTGGGGGTTGTGCGCCACATCCAGCACCAACGTGGGCTGCCCCGGCACAATTTGAAAGCGCCCGGGCAACTCCACCATGGCCAGCCCATTGCGAACGGCTTGCGCTGTGACCGGCAAGCGCGTGCGCAACGCATCGAGCGCCGCCAACACGCCGCTGGCGTTGATGAGTTGGTTGGCGCCTCGCAATGCGGGATAGGCCAAACCGGCATAACGCCGCCCTCGGCCGGCCCAGCTCCACTGCTGCTTGTCGCCGTTGAAATTGAAATCGCGCCCCAAAAGCCACAGGTCAGCGCCTACTTCGGTAGCATGGTCGATCACGCTTTGCGGCGGCACCGGGTCGCTCACGATGACGGGACGTTCGGTGCGCATGATGCCGGCTTTTTCAAACCCAATCGCTTCGCGGTCATGGCCTAAAAACGCCATGTGGTCCAAGTCGATGCTGGTGATGACGGCGCAATCGGCGTCCACCACGTTGACCGCATCCAAGCGACCGCCCAAACCCACCTCCAAAATGGCCACATCCAAATTCGAAGCGGCCAAGCAACTCAAAATCGCTAAAGTGGTGAATTCGAAATACGTCAACGACACCTGCGTGGCCAAGCGCGACGCTTCGACGCGCTCAAAATGCGGCAGCAAGTCGCTGGCTTGTGCAATTTCGCCGTGAATTCGGACGCGTTCTTCAAAGTGCACCAAATGCGGCGAGGTGTAGACACCCGTGCGGTAGCCTGCTTGCAAAAAACAAGCCTCCAACATGGCGCAGGTCGAACCTTTGCCGTTGGTGCCTGCCACGGTCACCACGGGACATGCAAAACGCAAATCCATGTGTTGCGCAACCTGGCGCACGCGCGCCAGCCCCATGTCGATGTTGACGGGATGCAAACGCTCGCAATGGGCGAGCCAACGCTCTAGTGAATTCATGCGCGAATTGTCGCCCAGCCTCTAAGCCCTTGGCTTTTGGGGCATGATTCGAGGATGGAACACATCACCCTTTACGGCATTCCCAATTGCGACAGCGTTAAAAAAGCACGCGTTTGGTTGAGCGAGCACGGCATCGACTACACCTTCCATGATTTCAAAAAGCAAGGCGTTCCAGAAACAGCGCTGGATCATTGGCTCAGCCACGTGGGCTGGGAGGTTTTGGTCAACCGCAAAGGCACCACTTGGCGAAAACTTGACGAAGCCACGCAAAGCAGCGTCATCGATGCTCAAAGCGCCAAACAACTCATGCTGAGCCAAGCCAGCGTCATCAAACGCCCCATTTGGGTCCAAGGCGACCATGTGATCGTGGGCGTCAACCCAACCGCGTGGTCACACGTTTTAAGTTAAGTTTTACAGCGTCTTTACAGACTGGCAAAACGCTGGGTTTAAACTCATTCACTGCTAACACTTATAGGTGACATCATGACATTCAGATTCTCTCCAACCGCATCACTGGCCTGCGCATTGGCCGTCGCCTTACTCAGCACTGCAGTACAAGCGCAAGAAGTTGGCAAAGTCATCTCCAGCACGCCCATCATTCAACAAGTCGCTGTGCCGCGACAAGTTTGCAACAACGAACAAGTTGTGACGCAAGGACAAAAATCTGGTGCTGGCGCGGCCATGGGTGCCATCGCTGGCGGCGCCATCGGCAACAGCGTTGGCAACGGCAACGGCCGCGCAGCCGCCACCATGTTGGGTTTGTTGGGAGGCGCCATTTTGGGCGACAAAGTGGAAGGCCCGGCCAACCCAGAGGTGCGCAACGTACAAAACTGCAGCACGCAAACTTTCTACGAAAACCGCACCATGGCTTACAACGTGGTGTACGAATTTGCAGGCAAACAATACACCGTGCAAATGCCTTCAGACCCAGGCCCCACCGTGCGTTTGCAAATCACACCTGTGGCGCCCGGCCCCAGCAACACCTACAGCAACGTGCCCCCTCCTGGATCTGCACCTCGCTGGTAAGCCCACCTCACATGCCCCCTCAGCCGCCTTGTGCGGCTTTTCTTTTGGCTGCGTTTTTGGCAGTCGCCTAAAATCGGCGGTTTTGCTTCATTCAACCGAGTTGCACCATGACCACAGAAAAAATCGACGGCGTGAGCGTTGTCACCCAAGCCAATGTGTTTTTTGACGGCAAATGCATCAGCCACACCCTCATTGGCGCCAACGGCACCAAGGTGTCGGTGGGCGTGATCTTGCCTGCGACCTTGACCTTCAACACCGGCGCACCCGAAATCATGGAGTGTGTGGCTGGCTTTTGCGAATACAAACTCGACGGTTCAGACACATGGATCAAATCCAGCGCGGGCGAAAAATTCAGCGTGCCTGGCCAATCAAAATTTGACATTCGCGTGAGCGCGCCTTACCACTACATCTGCCACTTCGGTTGATCAGCGAGCATCTCATGAGCACCATCTTGCAAAACGTGCCCAAAGGGCAAAAAGTCGGCATCGCTTTTTCGGGCGGTTTGGACACCAGCGCAGCCTTGTTGTGGATGAAGCAAAAAGGCGCCCTGCCCTATGCTTACACCGCCCACTTGGGTCAGCCCGATGAATCGGACTACAACGAAATTCCCCGCAAAGCGATGGAATACGGCGCAGAAAAAGCCCGTCTGATCGACTGCCGTTTGCAACTCGCGCATGAGGGCATTGCGGCGATTCAGTGCGGCGCATTTCACATCAGCACGGGCGGTGTGACTTACTTCAACACCACGCCTTTGGGTCGCGCCGTGACGGGCACCATGTTGGTGGCGGCGATGAAAGAAGACGATGTGCACATTTGGGGCGACGGCTCGACCTTCAAAGGCAACGACATCGAGCGTTTTTATCGCTATGGTTTGTTGACCAACCCGAGCCTGAAAATCTACAAGCCTTGGCTGGACCAGTTGTTCATCGACGAATTGGGGGGCCGCGCTGAAATGAGCGCGTTCATGACGGCCAACGGTTTTGGCTACAAGATGAGCGCAGAAAAAGCGTATTCCACCGACAGCAACATGCTGGGCGCCACGCACGAGGCCAAAGACCTAGAACACTTGAACAGCGGCATTCGCATCGTCAACCCGATCATGGGTGTGCCGTTTTGGCGCGAGGACTGCGCGGTCAAAGCCGAAGAAGTCACGGTTCGCTTTGAAGAAGGCCAACCCGTCGCGCTGAATGGCCAGACCTTTGACTCGCCGGTCGATTTGTTCCTCAAAGCCAATGAAATCGGTGGACGCCACGGTTTGGGCATGAGCGACCAAATTGAAAACCGCATCATCGAAGCCAAAAGCCGTGGCATTTACGAAGCGCCCGGCATGGCCTTGCTGCACATTGCTTACGAGCGCTTGGTCACTGGCATTCACAACGAAGACACCATCGAGCAATACCGCATCAACGGTTTGCGTTTGGGTCGTTTGCTCTACCAAGGCCGCTGGTTTGATCCGCAGTCCATCATGCTGCGCGAAACCGCACAGCGTTGGGTGGCGCGCGCGGTCACGGGTGAGGTGACACTGGAGCTGCGTCGCGGCAACGATTACAGCTTGCTCAACACCGAAAGCCCCAACCTCACCTACG
>CAIYFE010000057.1 GCA_903925445.1 uncultured Burkholderiales bacterium
CAATGAGAATGATTCTCATTTCATGCGATTGACTTTCAAAAATGACTTGCTTACCAACAGTTGCCCGATTTCGCGTTTTTGGGGTGGCTGTGGCTCTGTTTGGGGCTTCCAATCTTGCCCACGCGCAAGTCATATTTCAGCCAAATGAAGTGTTGGTCGCAGATTCAGCGGTCAGTGACTCGCCCAAAAATTACACGTCCCTGCCCGCTGATGTGAGCCCTGAGCGGTGGAACCTGCACGGACAAGCGACTTTCGTCACGCAACAAAAAAACAATTTCAACTCGCCTTACGTCGGTGCCAACAGTCTGCTCAATAGCTCTCAGGGCGGCGGCTCGAACAGCTACACCCTCAGTGCAACGGCTTTTTTAGGCACACAACTCTGGCATGGCGCAGAGTTTTATTTCAATCCTGAAATGTTTCAAGGAACCCCGTTCAATGGCCAATTGGTGGGCTTGGGTGGTTTTCAAAACGGCGAGTTGCAAAAAGGCGCATTCAGCAATCCGGTGTATTACACAGCGCGTGCCTACATTCGCCAAACGGTCAATTTGGGCGGAGAAAGCCTGTATGTTGCCAGCGCAGCCAACCAATTGGCGGGGCCAACGGATCAAAACCGGTTGGTCTTGTCTTTTGGAAAATTTGCGAGCTTGGATTTTTTTGATCAAAACAGCTACAGCCACGATACAAGAACTCAGTTTCAAAACTTTGCGTTGTTCTCTATGGGCGCGTACAGCTATGCGGCAGATACCAAGGGCTACACATTCGGAGCGGTCGCTGAGTGGTATCAGGACAATTGGGTTTACAAAGCGGCACGATTGGCTCTACCCACCGTGCCCAATACACAGGCGCTGGATTTTTCGCTGCGGCAAGACTACATCGATCAAATTGAATTGACCCGACAACACAGCTTGTTCGGAAATTCTGGCGCGGTGAGGCTGCTCTACTTCCACCAACATGCGTACATGGGCGACTACTCTGCAGCCACATCGCCATCGCTAGCAACACCCGACATCACGTCCGCCCGAAAATCTGGTCAAACCAATTGGGGCTATGGCATTAACGTCGAACAAGCCTTGAACAACGATGTGGGTGTGTTTGGTCGTTGGAGTTGGAATCCTGGTAACACCGAAACCCAAACCGTGGACATCAGTCGCTCATTGTCTGGGGGCCTCAGTTTCAAAGGAACACGGTGGGCAAGAGAAGATGATTCGATAGGCATTGGCTTTGCTGTCAACGGACTTGCAAACTCGCAAATCATGTATTTGCAACAAGGCGGAATCAGCCCGTTCATAGGCGACGGCAAATTGAACTACAAAAACGAACAAATTTTAGAGGGCTACTACAGCGCAAAAATCTACAAATCCTTGTTTTTAAGCCTTGATTTTCAACGCATTGCCAACCCAGCCTATAACGCGTCGCGCGGGCCTGTGAATTTCTTGGGTTTCAGAGCTCACATTGAAATTTAATCAATGCGATATTGGCATTGGCCTAACCAATCAACGCAGCGGCCCACCCTTGATCGTCAATCTTTAAAAATATTTTCAAAATAAAACTCTCACAGACACTCTCAATTGTCTGGGCTCCCCTGGATGAACGGTCACGCCTTCAGGCACTGAGCGCTACTACCGACTGAACCGCAAGTGCCTAATCACAGATGGGGCCAAGTACCTCGCAGACTCAGCGGAAGCTTATTGGCTGTTGGATGCGGCTGCCAGTTACCTCTTCGAGTTAGGAACAGCGGACTGGTTTGTGCTGGTGCGCCTAAACGTCAAAAACTACTGCGCGGAGTTGACTCTTGAAGATGGCAATGGCGGCATTCGGGCTCGACAAGGAATCCCTTACACGGACTTCCCTGCTGATAAGCAGGTCCTGTATGCCTGTTGGGATGGGGAGCATTGGGTGATCATGCTGCCCAGTGAGTATTGACAGCAGTTGGGCGTCAAACGGGTTTCAAATTAGCCCAGCAGCACAGGAATTGAAAGCACACAAGCCGTCTCGTAAGCGGAAGTAAAAACGACAGCGCATAGGGCTTTTTACTGATGAACCATTTGTGCATAGCCTGTCATCCGTCTGGTCACTGCTTAAAAATTCAGCATATTTTTCAGTCAAGAACCACCACTTTCCGGTGGTTTTAGTACGATTTGCGCGACTATAGGTCAGGCCATGCCGAGGTGTTAACCTCAAATTCCACCCAAATTGCGCCA
>CAIYFE010000058.1 GCA_903925445.1 uncultured Burkholderiales bacterium
CCATGTCAGAGGCGCCGATTTGCAACGGAATCATCCAGTTCGCAAAGCCAACGAAAGCAGGCATGATCGCGCCAAACACCATGATCAAGCCGTGCATGGTGGTGAGTTGATTGAACAACTCAGGGTTGACGAATTGCAGACCAGGTCTGAACAATTCAGAGCGAATCAGCAAAGCCAAAACGCCGCCCAGCATCAACATGGTGAATGCGAACAACAGGTACAAAGTACCAATGTCTTTGTGGTTGGTCGCAAACACCCAACGGCGCCAACCGTGCGGTGCGCCGTGGTGGTCATCATGACCTGCGACGTGACCGTGAGAATCCAAAACTGCGCTCATGTTGTCTTCCTTCTAACGCGATGCGATTAACGTGCGGCCTTGACTTCGGCAGGCTGAACCAGCTGCCCAGTCTTGTTGGACCAATTGTTTTTGGTGTAGCTGATCACAGCAGCGATGTCGGTATCGCTCAATTGAGATTTCCAGCTTGGCATAGCGCCATTTTGACCATTCAACAAAACCTTGATTTGCTTGAGATGATCGGCATCCAAAACGACGGCTGAGCCATCAAGCGCTTTGACCGCGCCACCACCTTTGCCGTTGGGCTGGTGACAAACCGCGCAATTGGCTGCGTAGACTTTTTCACCACGTTTGGTGATGTCCTCCAAAGTCCAAACTTTGGAAGGATCATCCATGGCCGCAGCCATTTTCTTTTGTTCGCCAGCGACCCAAGCAGCGTAATCTTCGGCGCTCAAGACTTTGACATGAATGGGCATGTAAGCGTGCTCTTTGCCACACAACTCTTGGCATTGACCATGAAACTCACCCACATATTCAGCACGGAACCATGTATCGCGCACAAAACCTGGAATCGCGTCTTGCTTGATGCCCAAAGAAGGCACCGCGAAGGCGTGAATGACATCGTTGGCCGTGGTGATGATGCGAATTTTCTTATTGACTGGAACGACCAGCGGGTTGTCAACCTTCAACAAGTAGTTGTCAATGTCGACACCCTTAGCGCCGTCATTGGACATTTGGCGCTGCTCTGGATCGAGTGTCGAAATGAAGGAAATCCCTTCGCCTTGACCCTTGATGTAGTCATAGCCCCATTTCCACTGGTAGCCAGTGGCTTTGATGGTGATGTCTGCGTTGGATGTATCTTTTTGCGCCACGACAGCTTTGGTCGCGGGCAAGGCCATCAAAATCACGATGATGAAAGGAATAACAGTCCAAGCAATCTCGACTTTGACTGACTCGTGAAAAGTTGCAGGTTCGTGCCCCACCGATTTGCGATGCTTCCAGATGGAATAAAACATCACGCCAAAGACTGCAACAAAAATTACTGTGCAAACAACCAGCATGAAGCTGTGCAACCAAGCCTGTTCTTCGGCAATTTTGGTGGCTGCGGGTTGCAACCCCAACTCTCTGACTCCGGGTCCTCCTGGCAAATCATTCACGGCCCACGCCGCTGTTGCCCCCCAAGTCGCTATCCAAAGGGAAAAGGATGCGATCTTTCGCAAAATATTCTTTGTCATCACTTTTAATTGCCTTACCGTTGAAATCTCAGGACTCCCAGCCTGACAAAACATTGAGATAGCTCAATGCGACATTATTCGACTTATATTAGATGTTAGCCAAATCATTTTGGCAATAGTATTAACCCCTTGATTGCTTGAGCGTGTCGCGCATGTTTTGCAGCGAAATTGCGCTTTCAGAGGCAACTTTGAAGCGCGCAAGGGGCTTGATGGCGTGGCCATAAATCACTTCAACCGTTATACGCAAAGGCTCTCGACTTGTTTCGGAGCGAAGTTTTTGCAAATGATTTTTGAGCTCCGCGAGCCACGATTTACCGCGCAAACCGGCAAATCTCGCATGGTGCAAATTTCTTCCCAACTGTCGTAATTCAGTCACAAGCGTTTCAGGACTGCTGTACGTCAACGTAATGCGCTCCATGTCCATCACGGGCTCAGCAAAACCTGCTTGAACCAACATGTCGCCCCAATCGTGCATGTCGGTGTAGGCATGGGTTGGCGCTGGCCATCCTGCTTGGGCATAAATTTGACTCAACTCTTTCAACGTATCTGGCCCAAGACAAGAAAACATCAAAAAACCGTCCACCGCGAGTGCCTTGTGCCAAATTTGCAACAATTCATGCGGCCTCGCCGAGACATGCAAGGCCATGTTGGCCCACACCATGTCGACTGCAGCGTCTTCGGGCATGCCAAAAGAAGCATTCGAAAGATTCAACATCTGCCGCCAAAACGCGGGCTTGAGTATTTTTTTGACCGCCGATTCGCGCTGAGCGCTGGACTCAACGACATGCACCCCAGCTTTGGGATAGCGTTGACTGACCAATTGATGTGCCTTCATTCCGCCGCTCAACGGATGCCAATCCAGCCAAGACTTTGGCTGCAATTTGATCCATTCAAGACGTTCTTGCATACGCCGACCGATTTCTTCGTTGAGCCACGGAGATGGCGAATGCTGCCAAGTGTTCCAACGCGCAGCTGCAATTGGGTCAATGGTCGGAGGATTTTGAAAAGATGGGTCTTCAGACATGAGGTAAGCAGTATATTGAGCCAATGTTTGGCACGGCTCGCGAGTGGTTATCTGGCTTGAGGCAACTTCAGTCTTCGCTGAAGCCTGCCAATTGGCCGAGTCAATGTCACATTTGTCGCGCTTGGCCACGACAGTCGTTTTGCGAGGATTGCATTGCACGTTTTGCGCAACCAAGGCAGCGCTGCCCCACTTGCGCCCTACCCTTGCAGGATCCTGGCTGCCATTGCAGCAAAGAACCGCCTGCTTTAGACGCCTGCCTGTGCGCTGTTGACTACGATTACCCTTGGGCTGATTGCGTCACACGGCTGAAATTTCATGATGCGCCACAAAGTGCACGTCATTTGGCCCAATTGATGCGTCATGCACCTTGGGTAGAACACGCTCTGGATCAAACGCAATGGGTCGTTCCCATTCCCTTGGCAATGCAGCGCCTGCGAGAGCGCGGCTACAACCAAGCGCTGGAATTGGCCAAGCACCTCGCGCCCGACAAAGTCCAAAGCACATGGCTCTTGAGACACGACAGCCCAACCCATCAAGTTGGGGCATCGCGGCAAGAGCGCTTTGACAACGTGCGAGACATGTTTTGGCTTGATCCCAAGTCACGCCAATATCTGCAAAACAAGCACATTGTTTTGGTGGACGATGTGATGACCAGCGGAGCAAGCCTGTTTGAAGCTGCCCGAGTTTTACGCCTTGCCGGTGCGCGGCATATCACCGGCTTGGTCTTTGCCAGAACCCCGTCGGGCTTGGGTGCGAGACAATGAGCACATGTTCAACATCGTTTTAGTTCATCCCGAAATTCCGCCCAACACGGGCAACGTCATCCGCTTGGCTGCCAACACGGGGTGCGCGTTGCACCTGATTGAGCCACTGGGTTTTTCTATGGAAGACAAGCACATGCGTCGAGCAGGTCTGGACTACCATGAATACGCAAGCCTCAAGCGCCACGCCAGTTGGCAAGCGTTTTTAGACAGCGAACAGCCCGACGCCTCGCGCATGTTTGCCTTGACCACCAAGGGCTCTCATACCGCGCATGACAGTCAATTCCTAGCCGGAGATTGGTTTATTTTTGGCTCTGAAACCAGCGGGTTGCCAGCCGCGATTCGCGACACATTTGCGCCCTCACAGCGCCTGCGCTTGCCCATGCGAGCCGCGCAAAGAAGCCTCAACTTGTCCAACGCAGTCGCGGTCATCACGTATGAAGCGTGGCGTCAAAACGCCTTCATGCATAAAGACGAGTGAGCGACTCAGCGACACAAACTGGTTTGTCTGAGCCCTCGCGTTCGACCACCACGGCCCAGGTCAGTTGAACGCCGTTGTCGGGTAACGGTTCGCAAGCTTGCAAGCCCATGCGCGCCCGAAGTCGGCTATTGGCAGGCACAGGCGCGGTGAAGCGAACTTTGTTCAAGCCATAGTTCACGCCCATGCGAACGTTGTTGACTTTGAACGAGCCGGCAAATATTTTGGGCAGCAAAGACAAGGTCAAAAACCCATGAGCAATGGTGGTACCAAACGGGCCTTGCTTGGCGCGGGCCTCATCCACATGAATCCATTGATGATCGCCCGTGGCTTGCGCAAACAAATTGATTTGCTCTTGCGTGACGGTGATCCAATCGCTGAGCAATTCACCTTGCCCAACAAAGGCTTGTACTTCTTGAAGCGTGTCGAAAATTTTCATGCCTCAACTGTGCGCGTGAAGCACAAAAAGCCATGTCCAACACGTGACAGCCAGCGGCAGGTTGTGCCTGAAATGGACGCATCGGCCACTGCGAATGCCTTCTTTATAAGCAATTTAGCTATATACATATAGCCAATCGTTAGGAGCTCTCGCCTACACTATAGGGTTCATACCTAAATTAAATCCACCGCCATGAGTGCATTTCACGAAGAAGAAGTTTTAACGGTTCACCACTGGACCGATCGCTTGTTCAGCTTCACCACAACACGCGATCAAGCGCTGCGTTTTTCCAATGGGCATTTCACCATGATCGGTTTGCGTGGCGACAACGGCAAGCCATTGCTGCGCGCATACAGCATCGTGAGCCCCAACTACGAAGAGCATTTGGAATTTTTGAGCATCAAGGTTCAAGACGGCCCTTTGACTTCACGGCTTCAACACATTCAAGTTGGCGACAAAATCATCGTCGGGCGCAAACCCACGGGGACGCTACTGATCGATTACTTGCTGCCCGGCAAAAACCTGTATTTGCTCTCTACTGGCACAGGCATGGCGCCGTTTTTAAGCGTGATTCGCGATCCCGAAACGTATGAACGTTTTGAAAAAGTGATCTTGGTTCATGGCGTGCGTGAAGTCAAAGAATTGGCCTACCACGACTACCTCACGCAAGAATTGCCTCAACATGAATTCTTGGGAGACATGGTGAGCAAGCAGTTCTTGTACTACCCCACCGTGACGCGCGAACCCTTCAAAAATCAAGGCCGTCTGACCGACGCCATTGAAAGCGGCAAACTCTTCAGCGATCTGGGTCTGCCCGCATTAGATCCCGCCCGCGACCGCGTGATGATTTGCGGCTCCCCACAAATGCTCAAAGACCTCAAGCACATGTTGGAGAGTCGCAACTTCAAAGAAGGCAACACCACCACGCCCGGTGACTTTGTGATTGAGCGCGCGTTTGCGGAGCAGTAACGGGTTGAATCAAACCCGTTCAACAATCAACGCAATTCCCTGCCCCACGCCAATGCACATGGTGCACAAACCATAACGCCCACCCGTGCGGTGGAGTTGGTTGATGGCCGTTGTCACCAAGCGTGCGCCGCTCGCGCCTAAGGGATGCCCCAAAGCAATCGCCCCACCGTTGGGGTTGACACGCGGGTCGTTGTCTTGCAATCCCAATTGGCGCAGCACGGCCAAACCTTGGGCGGCGAAAGCTTCATTGAGCTCAATCACATCCATCTGATCCAGCGACAAACCCGTCAGCGCCAACACTTTTTGCGTGGCCGGCGCAGGACCAATGCCCATGATGCGTGGCGGCACGCCTGCGGTCGCCATGCCCACAATGCGAGCGCGCGGTGTGAGTCCTTGTTGAGCGGCAGTTTTTTCATCGGCCAGCAACACGGCACAGGCACCGTCGTTCACACCGCTGGCATTGCCCGCCGTCACGGTGCCGTCTGCGCGAACCACCGGTTTGAGCTTGGCCAAAGACTCCATGCTGGTGGCTCGAGGGTGTTCGTCTTGTGCAACGATCACCGCGTCGCCTTTTTTTTGCGCAAGGGTGACGGGGCAAATTTCCGCATCAAAATAACCCGATTGCTGCGCCGCCACCGCCTTGAGTTGACTGGCCAAAGCCATCTTGTCTTGGTCTTCGCGGCTGATTTTGAAATCGGTGGCGACATTCTCAGCCGTCTCTGGCATGGAATCGACGCCGTATTTTTCTTTCATCAACTTGTTGACAAAGCGCCAGCCGATGGTCGTGTCATACACGGTGTTGTTGCGACTGAAAGCACTTTCTGCTTTGGGCATCACAAATGGCGCACGGCTCATGCTTTCCACGCCGCCCGCAATCATCATCGACGCCTCACCCGCTTTGATGGCTCGAGCAGCTGTGCCAATGGCATCCATGCCAGAACCGCACAAACGATTGATGGTGGCGCCGGGCAATTCCAGCGGCAACCCCGCCAACAAGCTCGCCATGTGCGCCACATTTCGGTTGTCCTCACCCGCTTGGTTGACACAGCCATAAATCAAATCGGTCACGGCCATCCAATCCACTTTTGGATTGCGCGCCATCAACGCCTTGAGGGGGACAGCCGCCAAATCGTCGGCACGCACCGAAGACAAGGCGCCGCCATAGCGACCAAACGGCGTACGGATGGCGTCACAAATAAAAGCTTGGTTCATACAGGTCTCACTTTCTGGTTTGACAGGCTCAATCCGTAAATGTAGCAAGCGTGAGAAGTCGCCCAGCCTGAGGCGACGCCTGAGTGACAATCACAGCATGTACCAGCCCAATCAAGCCGATGTTCGGCGCTTTTTTTGTTCTGTTTACGCCAAATGGCGCGATGCGCAACCCATGGATGCACTAGAGACTTTGGCCAGCCAATGGGTCGCTGAGCACCCCGAATACCACGCCGATTTCGCTGACCTAGAGGCAGCGCTGGATCGCGTGTACGACGTAGAAAACGGCAAGATCAATCCGTTTTTGCACTTGGCCATGCATTTGTCGGTCAGCGAGCAATGTTCGATTGATCAACCCCACGGCATTCGCCAAGCGGTTGAATTGCTCGCGATGCGACGCGACTCTTTGCACCAAGCACACCATGACACGATGGAAGCATTGGGTCGCATGATCTGGGAGAGCCAACGCAGTGGCCGTCCACCCGATGGGCATGCTTACATCGATGCCGTGCAGCGCATGGCCACGCGCGACTGAAGATTTTTTTGGAGTACACCATGCGTGCAGCACCCCTTTTATTTCGACGTTCGCTTTGTTGCGGCCTTGTGTGGGCAGCCTTGTTTGCATCCCACGCAATGGCGCAAAGCTACCCCGCCAAGCCCGTCAAATTTGTTGTGCCCTTTCCTGCCGGAAGCGCCACCGACAGCGTGGGACGCATCGTGGCACAAGCAATGAGCGAAGCTTGGGGCCAGCCCGTCATGATCGATAACAAATCTGGCGCCAACGGCATCTTGGGAGCGGAAGCCGTCAAAGCGGCACCTGCAGACGGCTACACATTTTTGGTCACGACCAGCACCACACAAGCGGCCAACGTTCATCTTTACCGCAAGCTGTCTTACGACCCCATCAAAGACTTCACACCGATTGGAAAAATTGGTGAAACTGGTTTTATCTTGATGGTCTCGCAAGACTTTCCTGCCAAAAACATGAAGGAGTTCATTGGCTACGTCAAAGCCAATCCCAACAAACTGGCTTACGGACACGGCTCATCTGGATCGCTGGTGTCTGCCGCCATGTTGACCGAATTGGCTGGCCTGCAAACCATGAGCGTGCCCTACAAAGGCATTCCACCTGCCCTGACCGATTTGATGAGCGGACAGCTGCAATTTGCATTCGCAGATGTGGGCAATGCAGTCTCTCAAATGAACGGTGGACGCTTGCGCGGCTTGGGCGTCACAACAAAAAATCGTGCCGGTAAAGCGCCGCAAGTGCCCCCGATTGGCGAAACAGTGAAAGACTACAACGTGAGCGCTTGGTTTGGCTTGGTAGCCCCCGCAGGCCTTGCGCCTGAGGTGCAAAAAAAAGCCTCGGCAACTTTGCTAGCTGTGCTGGCAAAGCCCGAGGTTCGAGAAAAAATTCAAGCAGCAGGTGTTGATTTGGATGTCGAAGATGCCGCCACTTTGGGCAAAACCATTGACACTGAAATCAAAAAATGGGCGCAGTGGGTCAAAACTGCCGGCATCACGCCCGAATGAAAACCCTGCTCAACGGAATCTGGATTCAGGCAACGTCTTCAAGTCGCCTTGCTGAGAAGCCACATAGTTGGCGAGCAACTTGAGTTCGGCGTTTGAAAACTGTTTGGCCACGCCACCCATCACGCCATTGTTGCGACCCCAAGTTGAGGTGCCTTCGACTTTGTAGGACTTCAAAGCCACGAACAAGTAATCGGCATTTTGTCCGGCGATTTTGGGGTAGTCGGGGGCAATGGGTTTGGCAAAGTTCTCGCCGTGGCAAGAAGTGCAACCGCCTTTTTTGATCAACTCAGCCACTTGGCCTTGTGGCTCTGAGGCTTTGTCTGGCAGGCTCGCACCTTCGAGTTTGCCGTGAGATTCGTAATAGGCCGCCACATCTGCGATGTCTTGATCGCTCAAGCTTGCCGCAATGCCTTTCATGGTCGGATGTTTGCGATCGCCTTTTTTGTAGGCGTTCAAAGCCGCCGTGATGTACTTGGCACCTTGACCAGAAATTTTGGGGACTTTGTACACTTCAGGAAAAGTAGCTTGGTAGCCCACAATACCGTGACAACCCACGCACATGGCAATCTTTTTTTCGCCGGCCTGCGCATCACCTTTGATATCGTCCGCAAAGGCTGTGTTGGTCGCACCTGCGACAAGGAAAGCGAGCACAAATGAGAGAGACTTGTTCATAGCAGGAACATTTCCTAAAAAAGATTGATGAAAATCAAAAATTCATTTTATAGAGACAAAGCAAATGAAATTTCAAGGCACAGACAATTACGTTGCAACGCAGGATTTGAAATTGGCCGTCAATGCAGCCATGACCCTCAAAAGGCCTTTGCTGGTCAAGGGTGAGCCCGGAACGGGCAAAACCATGCTGGCCGAAGAGGTAGCGAAAACCCTAGGCATGCCACTGTTGCAATGGCACATCAAATCGACCACCAAGGCGCAACAAGGCTTGTACGAATACGACGCCGTGAGTCGTTTGCGCGACAGCCAGATGACCGATTTGGATGGCGGCGAGCGCGTCAAGAACATTGAAAACTACATCGTCAAAGGCGTGCTGTGGCAAGCCTTCACCGCCAAAGAGCCCATCGCGTTGTTGATCGATGAGATCGACAAAGCCGACATCGAATTACCCAACGATTTGCTGCGTGAACTCGATCGCATGGAGTTTTATTGCTACGAAACGCGCCAGCTCATCAAAGCAAAAAATCGTCCGCTGGTGTTCATCACGTCAAACAACGAAAAAGAATTGCCCGATGCGTTTTTGCGTCGCTGCTTTTTTCACTACATCAAGTTCCCTGACGCCGACACCATGCGCCAATTTGTGGCGGTGCATTTCCCCACGCTCAAACAAGAATTGCTGCAAGCGGCGATGAAAACCTTTTTTGACATCCGCAATTTGCCGGGTCTCAAGAAAAAACCTTCGACCAGCGAACTGCTCGATTGGCTCAAGCTCTTGGTCGCCGAAGACATTCCGTTGGAAGCCCTGCAAACCCAAGACGACAAAGTGGCAATTCCGCCTTTGGTCGGCGCCTTGCTCAAAAACGAGCAAGACGTGACTTTGTTTGAAAAATTGGTGTTCATGCAAAGCCGCAACCGATAAGGCCTGCACGCCATGCTGATCGATTTTTTCTACACCCTGCGCGCTGCCAAATTGCCGGTTTCGGTCAAAGAGTTTTTGACCTTGCTCGAAGCCTTGCAAGCGCAGGTCGTGGGTCCCGCCAGCGAGGCATGCAGCATCGATGATTTTTATTTCCTCAGCCGCATGATCTTGGTCAAAGACGAAAAGCATTACGACAAGTTTGACCGTGCGTTTGGCGCCTACTTCAAAGGCGTGGAAATGCTGACCGACTTCACCAAAGAAATTCCGCTGGCGTGGTTAGAACAAATTCTTCAAAAAGAGCTCACGCCTGAACAAAAAGCCGCCATCGAAAAAATGGGCTGGGATGAGTTGATGGAGACACTCAAAAAGCGCCTAGAAGAACAAAAAGAACGACACGAAGGCGGTAACAAATGGATCGGCACGGGTGGCACATCCCCCTTTGGCAATGGCGGTTACAACCCACAAGGCATTCGTATTGGCGGCAAGGGCGGCAACAAGTCGGCCGTCAAAGTGTGGGACCAACGCGCTTACCAAGACTATGACGACACGCAAGAATTGGGTACGCGCAACATCAAAGTTGCTTTGCGTCGATTGCGCCGTTTTGCCCGCGAAGGTTCGACCGAGGAACTCGATCTTGATGGCACCATCCATAAAACCGCAGCCAACGCAGGATTTTTGGATATTTTGATGCGCCCAGAGCGGCACAACAACGTCAAAGTGCTCTTGCTGATGGATGTGGGCGGCACGATGGACGAGCACATTGCGCGGGTTGAAGAAATGTTTTCTGCGGCCAAGGCCGAGTTCAAACACCTTGAGTTTTATTATTTCCACAACTGCGTCTACGACTTCATGTGGAAGAAAAACAAACGACGGTTTGCTGAAAAATTTGCCACGTGGGACATCTTGCGCAAGTACAACAAAGACTACAAACTGATCTTCATTGGTGACGCCACCATGAGTCCCTATGAAATCGTGCAACCTGGCGGTAGCGTCGAATACAACAACGAAGAAGCTGGAGCCGAATGGCTGCAGCGTCTCACGCATGCGTGTCCAAAATTTGCCTGGATCAACCCCGAGCCACAAGGCGTGTGGCACTACCGCCAAAGCATCAGCATCATTCAACAACTGATGAGCAACCGCATGTACCCCATGACGCTCAAAGGACTGGAAGAAG
>CAIYFE010000059.1 GCA_903925445.1 uncultured Burkholderiales bacterium
ATATAAAGATTTGAAAAATCTAGGAAAAATAGATGTGTTGCTGGTCACGCACGGGCATTGGGATCATTTTGCCGATGCGCCTGAAATTGCCGTGCTCAACCAAACGCCCATGTACGCCCCAGGTGATTTGAATGCGACGGTGGTCAGCTTGGGTATATTGCCCGCAGAATTGGCGCCACGCATGAATAAATCAGGAACGGTTGAGCCAAGACCCGGCATTTTCATTACCCCAGTTCATGCAGAACATTCATCTATATTGGTTTGGAAAAATCCAACCAGCCATTTGGATGAAACCCATGTTGGCGGTGAGCCAGTGGGCTTCATCATTGAATTGGAAAATGGATTCAAGATTTATCACATGGGCGATACGGGTCTGTTTGGTGATATGAAATTCATCGCCGATTACTACAAACCCAATTTGGTATTGATGCCCATTGGCGGTAACTTCACCATGGGTCCCAAAGAAGCGGCTTACGCCAGCAAAGAGCTGCTCAAGATTCCTACAATTATTCCCATGCACTATGGCGCCAATCCATTGGCCAAAGGAAAACCGCAAGATTTTCAAAACTTGATGAAAGATTCTGGACTGAATGTGCGGGTGCTCAAGCCCGGGGAGATTCAAAATTTTTAAATATCTTGCGTATGGTCTAGCCGCGCTCTTGTATTTCAATCAAGCCCTGGCGCTTGATGCAACAGATACCGAGTCAGTCGCCAAGACGTTGGCGCCTTCGGGGGAACTCAAAGTCGGGGTGTATCTGGGAAGCCCAACGTCCATGGTCATTGATCCACGAACTTCTGCAGTGCATGGTGTGGCTGTTGAGCTGGGTCAGTCTTTGGCTCAAGCCTTGCATCGCCCGGTTCGACTGGTTCAGTTTGAGCGCGTGGCGCAGGTGATCGAGGCTTTGAAAGCGGGCCAAGTGGACATGACTTTCACCAACGCAACCGCCGCACGAGCCAAAGATGTTGACTTCACCACGCCTTTGATTCAATTGGAGTTGGGCGTGTTGCTCCCCGTGAGCTCACCCATTCAACAGTTTGTGCAGGTCAACCAAGCCTCGTTTCGATTAGGCGTTACGCAAGGCAGCTCGTCGCAAAGCGTGTTGGGGGGCAAGCTGCCCATGGCGCAAATCGTGCCCGTTGCATCGTTGGATGCAGCGCGGCACATGTTGACCGCTGGCGAGCTGGATGGATTTGCCACCAACAAAGGCATTTTGTTTGAGCTCAACGAGCACCTCAGCGGATTTCACGTCTTGGAAGATCGCTGGGGCTTGGAACATTTGGCCATTGCGATACCGAAAGGGCGAGAGCAGGCTCTTTCTTTTCTCAATGAATTCGCTCAACAACAGGTACAAACCGGTGCGGTTCGAGCCGATGCGCAACGCGCAGGCCTTCGCGGCATCGCAGCGCAATAACTCAAAGGATGAACATGAAAAACAAAATCTCAAAATACGCGGTGGTCTTGATGGCTTGGGTGAGCTTGTGTGGATCGGTGCAAGCCCAAAACTTTCCCAGTAAACCCATCAAAATCGTTGTAGGTTATGCCGCAGGTGGCGCCGTGGACGCAGTGGCACGTTCTGTTGGACAGAGCATCGCCAGCAGCACAGGACAAACGGTGTTGGTTGACAACAAGCCGGGCGCAGGCACCAACATCGCGGTCAAGTCCGTGATTGCAGCCGAGCCCGATGGCTACACCTTGCTGATGGCTGCCAACGCTTTAGCCGCCAACATGGCGCTGTACCAGCCCATGCCGTTTGATGCTGAAAAAGAGTTGACCGCAGTTTCCCTGGTGGGACGCGTGCCGGTGGTGATCGCAGCCAATCCCAGCGTGCCTTACAACAACGTCAAGCAGTTGATGGAGGCTGCGAAAAACAAGCCCAACACCATCGCGTATGGATCACCCGGCAATGGTTCCACACCGCACATGGCGATTGAGTTGTTCACCCACGCAGCCGGCATCGATTTGCAACACATTCCCTACCGTGGCGGCGCTCAAGCCATCACCGATGTGATTGGCGGGCAATTGCCGTTGATTGCGGTGAATGCGCTAGAGGTGTTGCCCCACGTCAAAAGCGGCAAGCTCAAAGTGCTGGGTGTGCTC
The DNA here is from genome assembly GCA_903925445.1 of uncultured Burkholderiales bacterium. Taxonomy (GTDB): domain Bacteria; phylum Pseudomonadota; class Gammaproteobacteria; order Burkholderiales; family Burkholderiaceae_C; genus Limnohabitans. The sequence goes on from CAIYFE010000059.1 coordinate 2,099, forward strand.
AGCCCTGCGCGCAGCCCAATTTTTCCGGACGCCCCGACGATTGCGGAGTCTGGCTTTCCTGGCTTTGAAGCCTCGGTTTGGTATGGCTTGGTCGCGCCCGTGGCCACACCCAAACCCGTGATTCAAAAATTGCACGAAGAAGTTCAAAAAGCACTTCAAACCAAAGAAGTGCGAGACCGCATGACGCAAGTTGGAGGAGAGGTGGTGCCCGGCAGCTCAGACATGTTCACGGCCTTGATTCATTCAGAGCATTTGCGCTATGCCAAGTTGGTCAAGGAAGCCAACATCAAACCCGACTGACGGCTCAAAGTTTGTGCTGACTCAGCTCTTGCACCAACAGCACGATGCGTGGGTCAATCACATCAAATTTCACCCCGTGTTTGTAAAGCGCCGGCGCTTGCGGCGCATCGGGGTGGATGACTTGTTCGATGCTTTGAATTTCGGCGCTGATTTCAACGCTTTCTTGTTTGCCGGTGGCGTGTAAATAAAAATGCCAGCCCAGCGTCACGGCTGCGCCTTTTTCGCCCAAAGGCAATTTGCCCACCACCATCGCTCCGCTGCCGCTGAGGTCTTGGAGATGAAACCCTTGGAGTGCGTGTGTCGATTGCGGTGCTTTCAAAACCTCAATTTCCATGTGCGTGGCCACGCGCACATGAGAGCGCAAACGGGTGGCATGAATTTGGGTTGGAAAACTCATCAACATGTAGTTGCGGGGATTGAGCAACAAGGTTTGAATTTGGCTTTCAAACGAAAACACCGACACGCCTGAAAACAAACGCACTTCAACCCGCTGACCTTCGCGCACGGGGATGGCGCCCGCCGCTTCGCGCGGCACTTTCAAGATGAGGAACTCGCCCTCCACATACCCGATCAAATGGGTGTAGAGCTTGTGCACGGGAGGCGCCGCGCTGATGAGCTGCACACGCTGTCCAACACGCAAATCCATTTCCGAAAACTTGGCGTCTCGCGTGTGTTCGTCGAGTTCTAGCATGTTAAATTTTTAGAATTAGTAACAAAATTGTGGATTATGATAAATCACATCCCAATGATTTGACCGCTGGATCGGCCCACTATGAATCTGCAAACACTCATTTATGGCGAAGTTGAGTTTTCGATCGATCAGGAATACCTAGGCTTTCGCTACAAGTTTGTGACCCTGATGATGGTCGCGGGGGCTTTGTTGACGGGTATTTTTGTCCTGGCCACGCTGGGCAATATCGACCCGATTGGTGAAAAACACTTGCGATCCATGATCTTTTTCACCTTGTCATCGTTGACTTGTTGGTTCATGTTGCGTGGACATCCCGAGCGATTTTTGATCATTGCTTGGGTGTACGAATTGTTGAGTTTGTGGGAAGACGCCTCGTCGCTGATGTTTGTGCCCAGCGATGAACTCAGGATTTTGTGGTTTTATGTCAACGTGCCGGGCACGTTCATCTTGTTGGGCAAATGGCCGGGTTGGGCTGTGACGGTGGGAACGGTTTTGGGATTGGCATTTGGCAACCCCTATTTGGATCAACCTTATTCAGCCAATGCGATGGGCACGGCTTTGCTGGGTTTGCTGTA
>CAIYFE010000060.1 GCA_903925445.1 uncultured Burkholderiales bacterium
CGCCGAAGATCCGTTCCGTAACTTTTTGCCATCGACAGGTCGACTGGTGCGTTTTGAAACGCCTGAGCAAACCATGTTCCAAGGCAACACCGCCGATTTGTTGGGCGTGCGTGTGGACACCGGGGTGCAAGAGGGCGGTGAAATTCCGATGTTCTATGACTCCATGATCGCCAAATTGATCGTGCACGGCAAAGACCGCAACGAGGCGATCGCCAAAATGCGTGAAGCCTTGAACGGTTTTGTCATTCGCGGCATCAGCTCCAACATTCCGTTCCAAGCGGCGTTGCTGGCGCATTCCAAATTTGTGTCCGGCGACTTCAACACTGGCTTCATTGCCGAGCACTATGCCAAAGGCTTCAAAGCCGAAGACGTGCCGCATGAAGATCCCGACTTTTTGGTGGCCTTGGCTGCGTTTGTGCGACGCAAGTCGCGCGAACGTGCGGCCAACATCAGTGGGCAGTTGCCTGGTTATGGTGTGCAAATTGGTCAGGACTACACCGTCATTGTGTTGGGTGCTGAAGGCAAGAACACGCACAAAGCTGTGCATGTGGATGAGTTCACGGGTCAAAGCGGCGTGGCCACGATCAAGGTAGAAGGCAAGACCTACGCCATCGAATGCCATTCGCGTTTGAACGACATTCGCATTGAAGGCACGGTCAATGGCCAAGCGTTCACCGCTCAGGTGGAGCGCGGCACCATGAAAAATCCATTGGTGCTGCAAGTTCAGCACAACGGCACCAAGATCGAGGCGCTCATCATGTCGCCGCGCATGGCCGAGTTGCATCAGCTCATGCCCTACAAAGCCCCTCCCGATTTGAGCCGTTTTGTTTTGTCACCCATGCCCGGTTTGTTGGTCGATGTCGCCGTGCAACCCGGGCAAAAAGTGCAAGCGGGTGAGCGTGTGGCCGTGATCGAAGCCATGAAAATGGAAAACGTGTTGTTTGCAACGCAAGACGGCGTGGTCAAAAAAGTGGTGGCCACCAAGGGCGAGTCGCTGACGGTGGATCAAATGATTGTGGAGTTTGAGTGATGAGTTCGCGTCCCTTCAAAGTCTTGGGCATCCAGCAAATCGCCATCGGCGGGCCCGACAAAGTTCGCTTGCAAAAACTCTGGGTCGATATGTTTGGACTAGAAGTCACGGGCACGTTCAAAAGCGAACGTGAAAATGTCGATGAAGACATTTGCGCGATGGGCTCTGGACCTTTCAAAGTCGAAGTCGATTTGATGCAACCGCTTGATCCCGAGAAAAAACCTGCGGTTCACACCACGCCGTTGAACCACATTGGTTTGTGGATCGACAACTTGCCCGTAGCGGTTGAATGGTTGAGCGCACAAGGCGTGCGCTTTGCCCCCGGAGGCATTCGAAAAGGGGCGGCGGGGTTTGACATCACGTTTTTGCATCCCAAGGGCAATGAAGAGTTTCCCATTGGCGGCGAAGGCGTGTTGATCGAATTGGTGCAAGCACCCGCCGAAGTCGTTCAAGCTTTTGCAGCTTTGCAAACGGCGCCGCACTGATTCGGCGCAAAGCCCCAAGCCCGTCAGCTTTTTTGAGGCAGGCGGGCTTTTGCTTTGGCCAAGGCGGCTTCAATCACCGCTCGCTTGCGCTCGGCTTCGCTGGGGTTTTCAGCGCCTTTGGTGTGGGCGGTGAGGTCTGCGAGTTTGTGCACGGCCTTGGCTTGCAAGCGAGCCGCATTTTCTGCTTCATCGCGCGCCAAACGTGCTTTGTGCCAGTCGTAGCGTTGTCGGGCTTGATCGGCCAAGGTTTGCGGCCAAGCTTGCCAACCGCTCAGCGCAAGGTCGATGGGTTCTAGCGAAATGCAGTCCACCGGACAGGCAGGAATGCACAACTCGCACCCAGTGCAATAGGGCTCAATGACGGTGTGCATGCGCTTGTTGGCGCCCACGATGGCATCGGTGGGACAGACCTTGATGCACAAAGTGCAACCAATGCACCATGCCTCATCGATGATGGCAATGGTGCGCGGGCCTTCAAAGCCGTTGTCTGGGTTGAGGCCTTCAACCGCATGCCCCGTGATGGCCGCCAACCGTGCCACACCTTCTTCGCCTCCGGGCGGGCATTGGTTGATGCCTGCTTTTGAATCAGCGATTGCTTGGGCGTAACTTTGGCAATCGGGATAGCCGCAACGCGTGCATTGCGTTTGCGGCAGGGCGTTGTTGATGCGCTCGACCAGACTCACTTCTTCGCGTTGGCCCACGTGGTTTTGACAACCGCTTTGCTGGGGGCGGCCGCTTTTTTCACGGGGGCTGCTTTGCTTGTCGATTTTTTAGCAGCCACTGGGCTTGCTTTGGCGGCTGGACGTTTGGCAGCCACTTTTTTAGGGCTTGAGGCCAGGGTGTTGTGCGACAAGATAAATGCCTTGACTTGCGGATACACCACATCGCGCCAACGACGACCACTGAAAATGCCGTAGTGACCGGCGCCTGGCACTTCCAAGTGTTGACGTTCTTTGGGTTCAATGCCGCTGCACAGTCCATGCGCTGCATAGGTTTGACCTGAGCCCGAGATATCGTCCAACTCGCCTTCCACGGTCAGCAACGCTGTGTTGCGAATGTCTTGCGGGCGCACCAACTCTTGTTGGCCATTGACCGATTTGACTTCCCACGTGCCGCGCACCAATTTGAATTCTTGGAACACGGTGTTGATGGTTTCCAAGTAGTAATCGGCATCCATGTCCAACACGGCGTTGTATTCGTCGTAGAACTGGCGATGCGCTTCTGCATTGGAGTTGTCGCCTTTGATCAAATCTTTGAAGTAGTCGTAATGGCTCTTCATGTGGCGATCGGGGTTCATGGCCACAAAGCCGGTGTGCTGCAAAAACCCTGGATAAACGCGACGTCCCGCGCCTGGGAAATTGTCGGGCACGCGATAAATCACGTTGTTTTCAAACCAGCTGAAGCTTTTGTTCATCGCCAAGTTGTTGACCGCTGTGGGCGATTTTGTGGCGTCGATTGGTCCACCCATCATGGTCATGGACAACGGTGTGGTTTCGCCACGCGAGGCCATCAAAGACACGGCCGCCAACACGGGCACAGTGGGCTGGCAAACGCTCATGACGTGGCAGTTGCCGTAGTGTTGTTGCAGGTGACGGATGAACTCTTGCACGTAGTTCACATAGTCGTCCAAGTGGAATTCACCGTCGCTCAACGGCACGAGGCGGGCATTTTTCCAGTCGGTGATGTAGACCTTGTGGTCTTTGAGCATGGTTTTGACGGTGTCACGCAGCA
>CAIYFE010000061.1 GCA_903925445.1 uncultured Burkholderiales bacterium
AAAATATGCGTCCATGGCAGCAAAGTGTATACACTTTTTGTCGCTAAAGCTAGCGTGTTTCTACCTCGTGGATGGCGCTCAGATCGATCCGAGGTCTGCCGGCGCTTGAATCTTCCACAAACATGTCCTTGAAACGGTGGTTCCACAGCAGCTGGGATGGCGCATACACATGGTTGGCGTGCACGGTTTGAGCAATGGTTTCATCCAAACCTTTGACGCTGGCCACCAGCCCAAACTCTTGCTGCGCCAAAGACTGCGACGTATGCCCGAAAAATGGACTGCCTTCAACGATGGGGTGAAAAATCGTCCATGTCAGCGACAAAATGGGCGTGCGGTGACGGACCAACTGCAAATCATGGATGCGACGAATTTTCATGCCTTCCGCCGTGACCTCGCGCATGATCAGACTCAGCGAGACTTCGGCATCGATGATTTGATTGCCACGCTCATTCGCAATGCGAAGCATCAAGGTCGGAACGCCCTCGTGGTCATGAATCACCAACCTGTCGCTGAAAAGAATGCGTGCGCGGGGAATTGAAAACCTGGCAAACGCGATCGCGGCAAACAAGCCCACGCTCAACAACCCAATCATGGATTCCACCGTGACCAACACATCGGCGTACAAAGTCTGCGGGAACTTGGCGCCGTAGCCGATGGTGGCCAAGGTTTGTACGCTGAAGAAAAAATACTCCGCGTAAGAATGGTCTTTGAGCCCGCCGATTGAGCCTTCGTTCAAGGCATAGAGCCACCCAAAAAGAGCATTCACCAACAAGAAAAACCCAACAAACAAGGCCAAAAAACCAGGCAAGCTCATGCTCACCACCGAGTGGTAAATGTCCACCCGGTGGTTGGTCGAAACCTCAATGGTGTTGTTGCGTGAGGGGTTGAGTCGGTTTTTGATGCGTTGCGACATGGTGGAAATGGATCAAAGATTCATCCACCAATATAACAAGTTAGTGCGCACCCACTCCAGCAACAACTTCTCCAATCATGTCCGCCGTCACCGCTGACAAGGTCAATCCCAAGTGACCGTGGCCTGTGTTGTAGAACACGTTGTTGAGCTTGCCGCGTCCCACGCGAGGCATCAAGTTGGGCATCATGGGGCGCAGGCCTGCCCAAGGCACGACCGAGCGGGTGCTCACCTGCGGGAAGCATTGATTGACCCAATCGACCAAAGGCTTGATGCGATCGGCTCGGATGTCTTTGTTCTCGCCATTGAATTCGGCAGTCCCCGCAACACGGAAGCGATCAACGCCCAAGCGGCTGGTCACCAGCTTGGTTTCGTCATCCAACAAACTGACTTGGGGCGCCCCAGCTTGACTTTGCGCGTCGCTCAAGTTGACGGTGATGGAATAGCCTTTGACCGGATAAATGTTCACCCGGTCGCCCAATTGCGCCGCCAAATTGCGACTGGCCACCCCTGCGCAAATCACCACGCCATCAAAGATATGCACTTGTCGCTCGCCCGCATGCGCGGTGCTGATGAAAACCTGCGAGGCGTTGCTGGCAATTTCAGCCACCTCTTGCTCGTACAGCGTGGTCACACCCAAACGTTCGCAGGCCTTTGCCAGACCAAAAGTGAATTTGTGAATATCGCCCGTCGAATCGCTTTCGGTGAAGTAACCGCCGTAATACTTGCCCGCCAGCGTGGGCTCGATGGCTCGCATTTCTTCGGGGGCCACGGCGCGTCTTGGCAAACCTCCGCGCGCCAGCAACTGCGACACCTTGCCCGCATGGTCAAAGCCTTTTTTATCGCGGTAAATGTGCAAGATGCCTTCTTTTTTGAGATCAAAGTCAATGCCTTCTTCTTGTGCCCACGCAAACATGTGTTGACGTGACGCCACGGCCAAGCGGGTGGTCTCGATGGTGTTGCGCTCATAGGCTGGAATGGCTGCCAAAAATTCGGCAAACCAACTCAGTTTGTGCCAACTGGGTTTGGGATTGACCAACAAAGGGGCGTCATTTTTGAGCATCCACTTCATGCCCTTCCAAACGGTGGACCAATGCGTCCACACTTCGGCGTTCGAGGCCGACAGCTGGCCGCCGTTGGCGAACGATGTTTCCATCCCCGCATAACGTTGGCGTTCGAACAAGGTCACGGCAAATCCGCGTTTGACCAAGGCATAGGCTGTGGTGACACCTGTGATGCCACCACCGATGACGGCGATTGATTTCATGATGAGCGCTTTCCAAAACGTCAGAGGTTGAGGCACACGCCGCGACATGCAACGGGTGCGCCCCCTCTGTCTTGGACCTGAGAGATTCACAAAGCGCCAAGGCTTTGCTTGCTCCTTCGGTGCGCGGATCGACGAATGAGACCCGCAGCTCTTCTGAGATT
>CAIYFE010000062.1 GCA_903925445.1 uncultured Burkholderiales bacterium
ACCGTTGACCAAGTGAATTCATTGAGAGAAAAACGAAGTCAAGGTACAAAAATTGTTGAATTGATGAGTGAATTCAAGGTCAGTAAAGCATCGGTCTATCGTGCTTTAACTAGCACACAAACGTGATGAATTATCCTTTGAATTTATTAATACTTAATGATCAACAAAATCGCCATTTGGTGAGTTACATTGGTGTGTTACATTGACCCAAAACTAGCAAAAACTCTCACTTTGACAATGGGTTACGGAGATTTGGTCGGGATTCCCATCACCCGCTCCAACTTTCACGCCAGTTCCAACTTCTTTAAAAAACCTGACCGTCAAGTAACTTGACGGTCAGCTTGGTTTTGACGCCCGTATTTTTTGATAAGACCTACAAATACGCTTAAAAATTTGTTAATTTTGTTAATTCCGGGAAGGCGCCGGCTCGTTTTTCTTGAAACGCGCGAATCGCTTCTTGCACATGGGCGTTGCTCCAGATGCCGCTTTGCAGCCAACCCATTTGTTTCAAAGCATCTGCTGTGCTGTGGTCGCGTGCGTAATGCAAGGCTTGTTTGGTGCCCCAAATGGCCACCGGAGGTTTGCTTGCAATTTCTTGTGCGGCTTGCAGGGCAGCGGCCAAGGTGCTGGCGGCGTCGGGCAACACGTCGTTGACCAAACCATGTTGCAGCGCTTTTTCTGCGCTGAGCCTGCGTCCGGTGTAAGCCAACTCTTTGACCACGGCCATTGGCATGAGTTTGGGTAGGCGCTGCAAGGTGCCCACATCGGCCACCATGCCAATGTTGATTTCTTGGATGCAGAAAAAACTGTCTGCACTGGCATAACGCAAACACGCGGCGGTCACAAAATCCACGGCGCCGCCAATGCATCCTCCGTGTAGGGCCACGATCACTGGAATTCGCAAATCTTCCAAGCGAGTGAAGGTGGCTTGCAAGCTGGCCAGCATGTCCACGATGGCGGCTCGCCCCTCTGGGGTTTGGTCGTCCATCGCAATGGATGAACCAAACACATCCAGCGACATGCCCGCGCTGAAATGTTTGCCCGTGCTGCTGATGACCAACACACGCGCGGCGTTGCCTTGGTTGAGTTGCACCAACACATCGTCCAGTTCACGCCAAAACACGGTGTTCATGGTGTTCAAGGCTTGGGGTCGGTTCAACACCAAGTGGGCAATGTGGTTGTCAATCGAGAGCGAAAAACAAGTCAAGGTGGACATGGCGATTCCTTATTGAAGCGTTCGTTTGAACAAGTTAAACAGTTGCTCCCAATGCCTTTCAGCCGCGGGTTTCAAGTAGGCGGGACGTTTGGGAAACACAAAGCCATGCTCTGCTTTGGCAAACCATTCCAATTGGTAGGTGTTGCCCGCTTCGCGCAAAGCTTGTTCGAGTTTTTCCATGTCTTCGGGCGGCGCCCAGTGGTCGATCTCGGCACAGGCAAAGTAGCTCTCGCATTTGATTTTGGGTGGCATGCGATGTGGAGAGTCTTCACGCTCGGTCACCATGTTGGCACCATGGATCGATGCGATGCTTTGAAAGCGTTGAGGAAAATCTGCGGCCGCCCACATCACAAACGGGCCGCTCATGCAGTAACCCACCGCGCCAATTCGTGCGTGATCGGCTTGCGGGTGTTGATCGACAAAATCCAGCAGGGCTTGTGTGTCGGTGTGGTTGGTGTGGTAGTTCAAAGAACCCATGTGCTCATACATGATGGCCATTTGTTCGGGGGTGCGTTCTTTGAGGTAGTAGTCTTTGCTGCGTCGGTAATACAAGTTGGGCAGCACCACAAAGTAGCCCACACTGGCCAAGCGTCGAGCCATGTCGTGCAGTTCTTCGCGCTTGCCGGGTGCATCCATGTAAAAAAAGACCACCGGAAACGGGGCGTTTTCTTGCGGGTACACCACAAAGGTGTTCATCAACCCGTCGGGGGTGGCAAGTTCAAGGTGGTGCTCAATCATGGACGCGCTCCTTTGAAAAAAAGCCGCTTGGGTCAGCGGCTTTTTGAGTGGGTTGGGGGGTGTTAAATCAGCGTCACACT
>CAIYFE010000063.1 GCA_903925445.1 uncultured Burkholderiales bacterium
CGAATTTTTCGATTTCAGGAAAACTGATGTCGACTTGTGGACGCTTGAGCGCTTTGCGTTGGTCGAGTAGTTCGGGCAAGCGGTGCAAAGTTTGCGGGCCAAATACCACGTCAACATAAGGTGCGCGGGCAATGATTGCATCGCCTTCTTGGCTGGCCACACAACCGCCGACGGCAATCTTGACACCCTTGGCCTTGAGGTGTTGGACGCGGCCTAAATCGGAGAAAACTTTCTCTTGCGCTCTCTCGCGCACCGAGCAGGTGTTGAAGACGATCAGGTCGGCTTCGTCGACATTGCTGGTTTTTTCGTAGCCTTGGGCTTGGCCCAGAACGTCTGCCATCTTGTCCGAGTCATACTCGTTCATTTGGCAACCGAAGGTTTTAATAAATACTTTGGGGCTCATACGGGAAAACTCCCGTCATATGTGCAGCGGTTCATGGTTTAGATCCAGAGGCTGTTGAAGAGGTTACTATTGTAAATGTTGTCACGACTTACAAAATGTTGAAGTGCAACTTACATTTTGTTAAAGCTTGTGCAATGAAGTGTCGATCAATACACAAACCATCACAGTGAACGGCTATGAAAAAACATTTACGTCTGATACTTGAAATCCTCATGGGCTTGCTTTTGGCAGGCGCAGTCACGGTGGCTTACTGGAGTTACACCGGCAAGAGCCACGTCATGGGTGAATTGACCGAAGCCAGCGAAGGCATGGAAGAAGCCCAGCAAGAGTTGGATAAAACCGCCAAAGAGCTGAAAGAAGCACAAGAAAAAGTGGCTGAATACGAGCCTGCTGCTAAGCAAATGGCTGCCATGAAAGAAGCTTTCTCGAATGGCGTGGTTTTGCAAGACTACGAAGCATTCATCAAGGCACAAAAAGGCCCCATCATCAGCGAGCGTCAATTAGGTTTGGGCGCCTTGCGCCTCATGACCAAAGGCGCAGACGATCCTGACACCGTCAGCGCGTTTGAAAAAGCGCTAGAAATGGCCGAGTGGACATCACGTCTCAAGTCTATTTGTGCTGCGCAAAATGCGCTCGCAGCAGCGGGTCAAAAAGTCAAGGTTTTGGCCGATTGCGCGCTTGAAAATAATAAAGCAAAAGCACATGCTGTCCATTGGGACTATGTCGGCGAAATGGGTCCAGACAAATGGGGCAGTGAGTTCCCTACATGCGGCAACGGCACCAAGCAATCGCCTTTGAATATCGTCGGACCTTTCGAGAAATCCAAAGACGTTTTAGCTGTCTCCTATAAAGAAGGCGCGCTGAAGATTTTGAACAACGGCCACACCATCCAAGTCAATGTGGAACCTGGCAGCACTTTGAAGATTAACAAAGACGTCTACAACCTGTTGCAGTTCCACTTCCACCGTCCTAGCGAAGAGCAAATCGACGGCAAGCCCATGGCGATGGTTGCGCACTTTGTCCACAAGAACGCCGAAGGTAAATTGGCCGTGCTCGGTGTCTTGCTCAACGAAGGCAAAGACAACGACGCTATCAAAATCATTTGGGACAAAGCCCCTAAAGCTGAAGGTCCAGAGCTTGTAGTGGAAGGTGCGAAATTCAATCCAGCCGTGTTGGTACCCGCCGCCCTTACGCATTACAGCTACGAAGGCTCACTGACTACACCACCTTGTACCGAAGGCGTGAACTTCTACATTTTGAAGACCACCATGGACATCGGCAAAAAGCAAGTCGCCGACTTCCCATTCAAGAAAAATGCGCGCCCAGTGCAGCCTTTGAATGGTCGCAAGATCAGCGCCAATTAATTGCGTTAATTCGATGCTCGATGTCTATCGGGCAGCAAAAAGGGGCTTGTAAAGCCCCTTTTTTATTTCTTAAATTTTGTGAGAAACGTCAGC
>CAIYFE010000064.1 GCA_903925445.1 uncultured Burkholderiales bacterium
GCGCCTGTGTTGACCGATTTGCCCTTTGGGCATGTCGCCACCAAAGTTTGCTTGCCTGTGGGCAAAGCGGTCAGTTTGGTGGTGCAAGAGCGCGATGCCTTGTTGCTTTGGGCGCATGCTGACCATTGAGCACCCGGGAATTGCACTTTATTTCCCGACCAATTGGTCGGGCGATGTAATATATTGCCTTTGAGCCTACAAAACGGAGACACACCTTGAAACGCTACGACGCACACTACATCAACGGCCAATGGGTGAAAGCCCAATCCTCCAACGTGTTTGAAGTCCATGACTCCACCACCGAAGAAGTGTTTGCCACCGTGCCACAAGGCACACGGGCCGAGGCAGAGCAAGCCGTTTTGGCGGCGCGTGCGGCTTTTGACAGCTGGTCGCAACTGCCTGTGGAAACCCGCTGTGGCTACATCGACAAGATCGTGGAGGGCCTCAAAGCCCGAACCGACGACATGGGCACGGCCATCGCGCGCGAAGTGGGCATGCCCATCAAGATGGCCAAAATGATTCAGGTTGGCGGCCCCGTGTTCAACTGGGGCAACGCTGCCAAGGTGGCGCGTCGCTATGTGTGGGAAGAAAAAGTGGGCAACTCCTTGGTGGTGCGCGAACCCATTGGCGTGGTGGGCTGCATCACGCCGTGGAATTTCCCGCTCAACCAAATCACGCTCAAAGTGGCTTTTGCCATGGCAGCGGGTTGCACCGTGGTGCTCAAGCCCAGCGAAATCGCGCCCATCAACGCCATGATCTTGACTGAAATCATCCACGAAGCAGGTCTGCCAGCGGGGGTTTTCAACTTGATCAACGGCACCGGCCCTGAAGTGGGTGAAGTGTTGGCCAGCCATCCTGAAGTGGACATGGTCAGCTTCACGGGCTCGACCCGCGCTGGCAAACGCGTGGGCGAGTTGGCTGCACAAAGCGTCAAACGCGTGGCTCTGGAGTTGGGCGGTAAATCGGCCAGCGTGATCTTGCCCGATGCCGATTTGGAAGCCGCCGTCAAAGGCAGCATCGGCGCTTGCATGCTCAACAGCGGTCAAACCTGCTCGGCGCATACACGCATGTTGGTGCCCGAATCCAAATACGAAGAAGCCAAAAAAATCGCACAAGCCACCATCGCCAAATTCACCATTGGACCGAGCCTGGACGAAGCCACACGGTTGGGCCCGTTGGTCAGTGCTGCACAGCGCGACCGCGTGTTGGGTTTCATTGCGCAAGGCATTCAAGAAGGCGCAGAAGTGGTGGCCGGCGGCGCCCAAAAGCCAGCGTTTGACAAAGGCTACTTTGTGCAACCCACCATCTTGCGCATCAAGGCCACCGATACGCTGGCGAAAGAAGAAATCTTTGGCCCCGTGTTGGTCATCATCACCTACAAGGACGAAGAAGAAGCCATTCGCATTGCCAACGACACCATTTACGGCTTAGGCGGCGGGGTATGGAGCAATGACGAAGCCCATGCTGTGGCGGTGGCACGTCGCATTCGCACCGGGCAGGTGGACATCAACGGTGCACCCTTTAACAGCAATGCGCCGTTTGGGGGTTATAAGCAATCGGGCAATGGTCGCGAGAATGGTAAATTTGGTTTCGAAGAGTTTCTCGAATACAAATCATTGCAGTTCAAACCTGCCACTTGAAGGAGACCCCGATGAAGCGCTGGCTGTTGAGGATTGTTTGGTTCTTGCTGTCAGCGCTGGTGCTCATCAGCGCCGGATTGGCCGCTTGGATGTACCAATCGCGCCCGCAGTACGAGGGCGAAATCAAGGTCTCAGCCCTGTCCAATCCCATCACCTTGGCGCGCGATGACGCCGAAGTGGTGCATGTGCAAGCCGCTTCTTTGCGTGAAGCGGCTTTTGGTTTGGGCTTTGCCCATGCCCAAGACCGCAGTTGGCAACTCGAATTCAACCGTCGTTTGATGCACGGTGAGTTGTCAGAGATTCTGGGTGAGGCCACCTTGCCCACCGACAAACTCATTCGCACCCTGGGCATTCGACAAGCTGCGCAGCGCCAATTCGATCACCTGCCGCCCGAAGTGCGCGATGTTTTGCAGGCATACAGCGATGGAATTCGCGCTTTTCATGACCACCGCACCCGCGCCTTGCCTCCTGAATTCACGCTGTTGCGCACCCAACCCGGTGGCAAATCGGGCGTGGTTTGGGATCCGGTTGACAGTGTCGCGTGGACTTTGATGATGGCCTTGGACTTGGGCGGCAATTGGGGTAACGAATTTGCCCGCTTGAGCGCGGCCAAAACCCTGGATACGCAACGCCTGTGGCAAATTTATCCGCCCTACAAAGACGAGCCGCCTGCCTCCAAAGTCGATTTCGCCAAGCTCTACCGCGAATTGGGCGTGTACCGCGAAAACGCCACAACACAAGCTGCGTGGTCTATTCCCGTGTTGGGTGAGCCCGGTTTCAACGAAGGACGCGGCAGCAACAACTGGGTCATTGCCGGCTCACACAGCCAGTCGGGCAAGCCCTTGTTGGCCAACGACCCGCACTTGGCTTTGAGCGTGCCTGCGATTTGGTATTACGCCCACTTGCAGGCTCCGGGCTTGAGCGTGGTGGGCGCAAGTTTGCCTGGTTTGCCCTTTGTGATCTTGGGGCACAACGAACGCACCGCATGGGGCTTCACCAACACCGGGCCGGATGTGCAAGATTTGTATTTGGAGCAAATCGATGCGCAAGATGCCACACGTTACAAAACGCCTCAAGGCTGGGCGAATTTTGAAACACGCACAGAAACCATCGCCGTCAAAGGCAAGCCCGATGTCACCCTGCGGGTGCGCAGCACGCGCCACGGCCCCGTCATCAGCGATGCACAAGCCAGCTATGCAGAGTTGATCAACACCGACAAATTTGCCGTCGCCTTGCGTTGGGCTGCTTTGGACGAAGACAACCGCACTTTGCTCAGCGCCCTCAAAGTCCAAACGGCTCAAAGCGTGCCCGAACTCTTGGCCGCATACGAAGACAACCATTCGCCCATGCAAAACATTGTCATGGCCGATGTGCAAGGGCGCATTGCCTACAAAGCCGCAGGCAAAGTTCCGCTGCGCAAAGCTGACAACGACATCCGAGGCGTCGCACCTTCTCTTGGCTGGGACGCACGCTACGATTGGGACGGATGGATTCCTTACGCGCAAACTCCCCAAGACAGCGGCGACAAAGGCTGGATTGCCACGGCCAACCAACGCATCACGCCCGCGGGTTACCCTTATTTCATGGGCCAAGATTGGACCGCACCGCATCGCTACGATCGCATTGCACAAGTGCTCGACGACAAAGAACGGCACAGTCTGCAAGACATGAAGAATTTGCAGGCCGATGTGGTGTCGCTCTCAACCCAAGCGTTGTTGCCTGTACTGCAAGCCACGCACGGTCAACATCCTTTGACCGAACAAGCGCTTCAGACCCTGACAGGCTTTGACGGTGCCATGCGTACCCAATCGGCTGCGCCATTGATTTTTGCGGTCTGGAGCGATGAGCTCACACGCGGTTTGTTGGCGCCCAAAATGGGCGAGGCGTTGTTCAAAGCGCAATACGGCAAACGCAATTTCCGCGTGTTTTTAGAGCAAGTCATGCAGCACCAAGACGATTGGTGGTGCGCTCCCTTGAGTTGTGCCCAGCAATCGGCGGCGGCGTTGGATCGCGCATTGGATCGGATTGTGGCGATGCAAGGCAACACGCCCAGCCAATGGCAATGGGGCAAGGCGCATGTGGCGTTGAGTTCACACCGGCCGTTTGGACAAGTGCCTGTCCTGAGAGATTTGTTCAACGTCAAAGTTGAGTCAGCCGGCGATCCTTTCACCGTCAATGTGGGGCAATACTGGGCGGGTGAGTCGTATTTGCCCTTTGCCACACGCCATGCTGCCTCGATGCGGGCGATTTACGATCTGTCAAATTTAGAGAATTCTGTGTTTATCTATCAAACCGGTCAAAATGGCTTGGTTTGGGACAGTGCTTATCAAAATTTGAGAGAACCTTGGTCTAAAGGTGAGTATCGTAATTTAACTACAAAAAATGCAAAAATTGCTTATTCTCTAGTTATTAACAACTAGAATTCCCGCCATGAGAAATTCATGGCATGTCAGCGCGAAAACACTTGCATTGGGACTGGCCTTGGGCTGCGTCGCCAGTGCTTTTTCTCAAAGCAAAGACAGCCATCTAGACCGTGTGGTGGCGACTAAGCGTTTGCGCGTGTGCATTTGGCCCGCTTACTTTGGCATCAGTTATCGCAACCCCAAAACGCAACGGGTGGAAGGTGTGGATTCAGATTTGGCGCAAGAGTTGGCCAAAGATTTGGGCGCCACGCTGGAGTTTGTGGACAGCAGTTATGCCAAGTTGATCAGCGACGTCACCACAGACCGTTGCGATGTGGCGATGTTTGGCATTGGCATCACGCCAGATCGCGCCGCGAAGTTGCGTTTTGTCAGTCCCACTTTGAGCAGCGACATTTTTGCGCTCACCACACGCAGCAACCGACGCATCAAAAGTTGGGGCGACATTGACAAATCTGGCGTTGTGGTCAGCGTGATGCGGGGCACTTTGTCTGAAGGCGTCATGCGTGAGCAACTCAAGTTGGCAAGCTTGTCTGTGGTGGATTCCCCAGCGGCTCGCGAACAAGAGGTGACCTCTGGACGCAGCGATGTGTTGATGAGCGACTACCCCTACGTGCAACACATCTTAGAAACCAGTGATTGGGCGCGAGCCATTACGCCCGAACATGCGTTGCGCGAAACGCCTTACGCCTATGCAATTGCCTATGGCGATGACACCTGGGCGCAACGGTTGGAACAGTTCGTCAGCGACATCAAGCGCGATGGCCGCTTGGTCAAAGCCGCCAGCCGGTACAAGTTAAGCAGCATCGTCGTGAAATTCTGACCCATGTACACATCGCCTCAAAAGAGCTACACCCGATTTGTATTGGGCACCTTGTTGATTTTCATATTGGTGGTGGGTTTGGGCGTGAGTTACTCGGCCTACCGAGACCGCGCGGTGGTGCAACAAATCCATTTGCAGCGCGCACAAGGCGGCGTAATGATGATGGAAGACCAGTTGACGCAAACGCTTCAATTGGTTGAAAACACCTTGCGCACCTTGCCTGAACTGTCGGGACAGCCCTTAGGCAGCGCGCCCAGCCATGAGTTGAGTGTTTTGCTGCAACGCCTGCAACACGCGCAACCGGCTTTGCGTTCTTTGTCGGTGATGACGCAGCGAGAAGGCATACGCGCCAGCACCAACCCAGAAAATTTGGGTTTGCGTTTTGATTTGGAAGATTTTTCTCCCCCCGATCAAAGCAAAGCAGCCTCGTCGGTGTTGCGATTTGGGGCGGCTTGGGAAGGGCGCGATTTTCAATCGGTGCACGTCATCAACACGCGTCGGGCTGGCACCATCAACTCGCCTTACTTCATTCCTGTGGCCTTGCGCTTGGGCAATGACGAAGACAAGGTCTGGGTGTTGGCCGCGCTCAATCCAGATTTTTTGATCAACCGATTTACCCGCTACATCCAGACCGAAACCGATCGCTTTGAACTCATGCGGTTTGACGGTTTGTCCTTGGTCACTTCCGAAGACAGCTTGAGCCCGGACGAGTTTGAACTGGCCAGTTTGTTGCCGCTGATTCAGCAACAAGAAATTGGCACCCACACTGGCGAATGGCTCACGGCTTATCGCGCTTCGCCCAACTATCCTTTTGTGGTGGCGATTCGCATCAACCGCGATTTGGTATTGCGCGACTGGGTGGCGCGCACGTGGTGGCAGGTCTTGGCCACGTTTTTGGCGCTGAGTGTGATGTCTGGCATCACCTTGTATTTGATGCGCCAACTCAAACGCAGAGAATGGGCTGAGCAGCAGCAGCGCGTTGATTTGGCGCGTTCGCGAGACAACGCCGAAGCTGCAACCCGGGCCAAAAGCGATTTTTTGGCCAACATGAGCCATGAAATTCGAACACCCATGAACGGGCTCATTGGCATGACCGAGTTGGCCTTGGAAGAGGAGATGTCCCAAAGCGCCGAAAACTACGTGCGCAATGCGCACACGGCGGCGGTCTCGTTGCTGGGCATCTTGAATGACATTTTGGATTTTTCAAAGATTGAAGCAGGCAAATTGCAGATTGAATCGATCAATTTCAACTTGAAAGAGTTGATCGATGACATCATGACCATTCAAGCTTGCTCGGCGCAAAACAAAGGACTGATGCTGCGTTCCAACTGGGACAAACACTTGCCCACGTGGGTCAAAGGCGATCCCTTGCGCATCTCGCAAATCATCAACAATTTGGTGGGCAACGCCATCAAGTTCACCCATTCAGGCTGCGTGGATTTGAACCTTTCCAAGTCGATGGACAACACGCTGCGCATCGACGTCAAAGACCAAGGCGTGGGCATGAACGAGCAGCAGTTGGCGCATTTGTTCAAACCCTTCAGCCAGGCCGACACGTCGATCACGCGCTTGTACGGTGGCACCGGCTTGGGGCTGGCGATTTGTCAGCACCTGTGCGAACGCATGGGGGGCGAAATTTCTGTGACCAGCCAACCCGGCGTTGGGAGTTGCTTCACCGTGGATTTGCCGTTTGAAGCCGCGATTGAAGTGCAACGCGAAAGCCAGCCCTCGCAACCGCATTCGCAAACCAAGTACGACATGTCCAACATGCGCGTTTTGCTGGTGGAAGACCACGCCTTGAACCGCCAGCTTTTGCTGGCCTTGCTGGACAAAGTAGGCGTGAGCACCGAAGTTGCAGTGCACGGGCAAGACGCGTTGCAAAAGCTATCGGCCGCCGACATGGCCTACGATTTGGTGTTGATGGACATTCAAATGCCCGTGATGGACGGCATTGCGGCCACCAAAGCCCTGCGCAGCGATGCGCGCTTCAACGATCTGCCCATCATCGCGGTGACCGCCAACGCGCTCTCCGACGAGCGTGAGTTGTGCCTCAATGCAGGCATGCAAGCGTATTTGGTCAAACCCATCGACCGACAAACGCTGTACGAGGCCTTGGTCAAATGGGGACGAAAACACGCAAAAGTTGATTTGTAATTTGTAGGTAGACTTCTCGCATCATTCGAGAAATATCTGATGCGGATCCTGGTTGTAGAAGACGATCCAGCTTTGCGGCTGGGCTTGAAGCGAATCTTGCTGGCCGAAGGTTGGCAAGTCGATGCGGTTGAAGATGGCGAACTGGCCATTTCAGCCGTGTACGGGGTTGACTACGACTTTGCCGTGCTCGATTTGAATTTGCCCAAAAAAGACGGCATCGCGGTTTTGTCGCACTGGCGAAAAGCCAACTTCGTTTGCCCCGTGCTCGTGCTGACCGCGCGTGATGAACTGCACGATCGCGTCATGGGGCTCAACAGTGGCGCGGACGATTACGTCACCAAACCCTATGAGCCGGCTGAATTGGTGGCGCGCATTCGAGCCATCATGCGACGCAACATCGGCGCGGCCATCAACCTGCTCAAAATAGGCGCGCTGAGTTTTGATGTGCAAAGCCGCGAACTCAAACACGGGCAAGAAAAACTCTCGCTCACACCGCGCGAGTCGGCTTTGATGGAGTTGCTCATGTCCGCGCAGGGCAAGCCCGTGACCAAAAGCCGCATTGTGTCCACCATGTCCAGCTGGGAGTCTGATTTCAGCCCCAATGCGGTGGAGATTTACATCATGAAGCTGCGGCGCAAGTTGGCAGGGCGGGGCGTTGGGATTGAAACCATTCGCGGCGTGGGCTACGCCTTGCAGCTGGAGGATTGATGCTCAAAAAAGCCTTCAGTCTGCGTCGCAACTTGCTCATCACGTTTTTGGCCTTGTGGCTGGTCAGTGTGGTGCTGGCCACTTTTGCAGCCTTTTGGTTGTCGGGGCGAGCCGCTGCCGTGTCGTTTGATCGCATCTTGAAAGACGATGCGTTGGCGCTGGCCGCGCAAATCAAGTGGCAACCCGAAGGCGCCAGCTTCAGTTTGGACACCAACACCGCCGATTTGGTGATTTTTGACTCGTCTTCGCCCTCGCAGTTCGCGTTGTTTGACAAACAACTGCACCGCATTGCCGGTGATTTGAGCGCTGAGATTCCCATCAACTTTGCCAAATTGCGTGGCAATGAGCCCAACTTCTTTGACATCACCACCCAGCAAGGCTTGGTGCGCGTGGTGGCGCTCAAAATTGACCACGCCACAGAAGATTTTGTCTGGGTCGTGGTGGCCGAATCCAATGCCAAGCGCAGCGACATTTCGCACGAATTGGCGGCGGCAATTTTCTTGCCTGCGGTGGGGCTGGCGTTTTTGGTGGTGCCGTTGCTGTTGGCCGGCATTCGTTACGGTTTGGCGCCGGCGCAAACCATCAGCGAAGCGGTGTCGCGCAAAGGCATCAACGATTTATCGCCGCTCAAACTCGAAGGCGTGCCGGAGGAATTGCGGGTGGTGATTTTGCACATCAACGACTTGTTGACCCGCCTGCAAGAAGCCATTGAACACGAGCGTCGCTTCATTGCCGATGCGGCGCATCAGTTGAGAACGCCCATTGCGGGCATCAAACTGCTGGCTGAAGACTTGGTCAGGACGCACAAAACCAACGCCCATGAGCCGCCCGACGAAGAAGTTTTGCAAGAACTCAACGCAGCGGCCACACGCGCCACACATTTGGTGCGCCAACTCTTGAGCTTGGCGCGCACCGAGCGACCGCTGCAACAAGAGCAGCAAAGTTTTGCATTGAAAGACGTGCTGCTGGAGGTCTTTGAACAGTGGCGAAAACCCGTGGCAGCGGCGCACAAGCAACTGCAACTTCAGGCAGATTTGTCGGCTTTGGAAAACCTGAATGTCCAAGGCAGCGCCGTGCTGGTGGGCGAAGCTTTGGGCAACATCATTGACAACGCCATTCAGTACGGCGGCGAATCCATCACCTTGAAGGCGCACCGGGTCGATCAGACGGTGCATATTTCTGTCACAGACAACGGTTACGCTGTCGCGCCGCATGAGGTCGATTTGATGCTGACGCCTTTTTGGCGCGGCGCCAATGCCTCTGCGGTGGGGGTTGGCTTGGGCCTGCCCATCGCCGCCAAAGCCATCCAAAACATGGGCGGGCAGTTGCAGATCAAGACCCGCCCTGAGGTCAACGGCACCCAGCTTGTGTTGGTTTTACCCTGTCCAAGCCTTTGAATTTATCAAATTTTGAGGAAATTAAGCTAATTTAAAGCTGCCATCAGGCAGACTACGACCATGAAATTCTTTGCGTTTTGTTCGTTGGCCTGCCAAAAAATGGCAGCCCAAGCCAAACCCGTGGCACTGAGTCTGATGTTGGCGGGCGGCTTGGGTCAAGCTTTGGCTCAAACTGCGGCCAACGGCACGGAGCTGACATTGACGCAGTTGACCGAGCGTTTGCTGCAAGACAACCCGCAATTGCGCTCTGCCAAAGCCGGGGCACAAGCTGTTGAATTGGGCGTTTCGCCCGCTCGGGCTTTGGACAATCCCACCGTGGGTGTGACGCAAGACAACATGCAGCACAACCCGTTGGCTTTTGGCACTTCGAGCTCGACGATTTGGTCTTTTTCGCAAAATATTTTGTGGCCTGGCAAAAAAAGCTTGGCGGGCGACATTGTTCAATCGCAAGCCAATGTGAGCAAAGAGCAGGTCCAATACCTCAAAATTCAGCTCATTGGGCAATTGCAAAGCGCCTGGATCAATTGGCAACAAACCCATGCGCAAATTCGATTGGCCAAATCACAAGCCGATCGCTTGGAGCAAATCAAAGACATCGTCAAGCTGCGCTACGCCAACAACGCGGCAGCGTATGTTGATTTCATCAACGCCCAAGTGACGCAGGCGCAAATCAAAAGCGACATCATTGGACTGGAGCGTCAACTTCAAACCGCGCAAGCGCAAATTGCCACCCTGGTTGGCGAGCCTTCTGGCGGCGCAAATTTGAGGTTGGCGCCAACGAGTGTTCAAACCAACCGAGAATTGCTGCCTTTGGATGCGTTTGAGCAACGCGCCGCGCAAGTCAATCCGCAAATTCGCGCGTCCAAAGAGTTGCTCTCGGCCGCGCAAAAAGCGGTGGACTTGGCCGAGTTGGGTAAGCGTCCCGATTTTGTGGTGAGCGTGAGCAGCCATTCAGCCACGCCACCCGCCGGGTTTGCTGACAGCTCCAGTTTTGGCATGAGCGTTGGCGCGACCATTCCGCTTTACTACGCCAGCAAAGAACGCTACTTGATCGACCAAGCCAAAGCCCAGCTGGCCGCCGTGCGCGATGCCGATGCGTCCACCCAGCAGCAAGTCAGCTTGGCGGTGCAAACCGCTCATTTGCAATGGGCGCAAAGCATCGATCAGCTCAAGTTGGTGGAAGACCGCATCGTGGCGCAAGCCCATGTGGGCTACCGCATGGCCTTGACCAACTACAGCACCAACCAAATGAGCTACACCGAGTTGCTCAATGCTTACAACACTTTGCGCGCCGCAGAAATCAGCGCCGAGCAGGCGCGCGCTTTGGCTTTGCAGTCGCGCATTGCTTTGGATGTGGCGGTGGGTGAGCTTTCAAAATGAAACCGTTTGATATGAA
>CAIYFE010000065.1 GCA_903925445.1 uncultured Burkholderiales bacterium
AGCGTTGAGCTGCAACTCCAACTCGTGCAGCACTTTGTAGCAAGGCAGCACTTGCGCCACCGATGAGTTGGGTTCGCGCCCTTGTTGGATGGCCGCGAAAAACTCGCGGTCTTGCAACTCAATGCCGTTCATGGACACTGCCACTTTGGACACATCGATTTTCTCTTCTTTGCCGGTGTACAAGTCATCGTAGCGTGCCAAGTAGGTGCCGGTATCGCCGATGTAGCGGAAATACGTGCCCAAGGGGCCGTCGTTGTTGAACGACAAGCTCAAGGTACAAATGGCGCCGTTGGCCGCTTGCAGTTGAATGCTCATGTCCATCGCAATGCCCAAGTTGGGATGGATGGGGCCTTGCACCGCATTGGCTTTGACGATGGGGCTGCCCGCTTGGTAAGCAAACAAATCCACGGTGTGCGCAGCGTGGTGCCACAGCAAGTGATCGGTCCAGCTGCGGGGTTGACCCAAGGCGTTCATGTTGGTGCGGCGAAAGAAATAGGTTTGCACATCCATTTGTTGGATGTTGAATTCGCCCGCTTTGATTTTGTTGTGCACCCATTGGTGGCTGGGGTTGAAGCGACGGGTGTGACCGCACATGGCCACCAAGCCTTTTTCTTTGGCCACTCGTGCCACTTCTTCGGCGTCTTTCCAGCTGTCGGCCAACGGAATTTCAACTTGCACGTGCTTGCCCGCTTTCAAGCAAGCCAAGCTTTGTGCTGCATGCATTTGGGTGGGCGTACACAAAATGACGGCATCGACTTCGGGCAGCGCCAAGCTGTCGGCCAGCTCGGTGGTGACGTGTTGGATGCCGTATTGGCTAGCAACTTCTTTGGTTTTTTCCAAATCGCGGCTGATCAAAGACACCACTTCAACGCCGTCGATATTTTTGATGCCGTCCAAGTGTTTGATGCCGAAAGCACCCGCGCCAGCCAAGGCGACTTTGATGGTTTTGCTCATGGTTGTGTTCCTCTTTATGCGTTTTCCAAAATGACGTGACCCACCGCCGTATTCGATGCCGGCACATGGTAGAAGCGGTGCTTGACCGTGGGCAACTTGCCGGTGACTTGACCACCGTTGACATCGGCCATCGCGCCACGCGCGATCAACCACATGACCAACTCAATGCCTTCGCTGCCGGCTTCGCGCACGTAGTCGATGTGCGGAATTTGAGCGCAAGCCACGGGATCGTTGATCATCAAATCGAGCCAATGGTTGTCCCACTCGCGGTTGATCAAGCCTGCGCGTGCGCCTTGCAGTTGGTGGCTCATGCCGCCTGTGCCCCAGATTTGAATGTTCAAGTCTTCGTCGTAGCTCTCCACGGCTTTGCGAATGGCTTGTCCCAAATTGAAACAACGCATACCGCTGGGCACGGGGTATTGCACCACGTTGACCGCAAACGGAATCACGGGGCAAGGCCATGCGCCTTTGACGGGGTCTTGCTCACCGCACATCAGCGACAAGGGCACGGTCAAGCCGTGGTCCACGTCCATTTTGTTGACGATGGTCAAGTCAAAGTCTTGTTGAATGACCGATTGCGCAATGTGTGAAGCCAACTCAGGATGGCCTTTGACCACGGGCACGGGACGCGCGCCGTAGCCTTCGTCGGCGGGCTTGTATTCAGCCGCTGTGCCGATGGCAAAGGTGGGAATCATGTCCAAGCTGAACGCGGTGGCATGGTCGTTGTAGACCAAAAAAATCACGTCAGGCTTGTTGTCTTTGAGCCATTGCTTGGAGTAGTCGTAGCCTTGAAAAAGAGGCTGCCAATAGGGCTCGTGGGTTTTGCCCAAGTCCATCGCCGCACCAATGGCGGGGACGTGCGAGGTGTAAACGGAGGATGTGATTTTTGCCATGCTTATGCTTTCTGTCCGGCTGCGGAGGCCTGTTGCCCGGCTGCGCCTTGGGGTTGGTGGTGGGCTTGGGCATCACCGTTTTCGCCAATGCGGCGATTGCCTTCGGCGGAGCGACCGCCTTTGAGCATCATGTGGCGGTATTCCTCTTCGGTCATGCCGGTCATGGAGCCCGCCATTTGCTGAAAGCTCAAGCCATCGGTGGCGCCAATTTTTGCGAGGAAGTAGATGTTGCCGCCGGTGCGCATGCACCAGTTCAAGTCGCGCGCCAACACGGCTTGCTTTTGCTCTTCGGTCATGGCCCACTCGTCCAAGTAGGCGCGTTCGTTGGCTTTGAAGCGGGCGCGGTTGTCGGCCTTCATCAAGGACATGCAAAACTGGTTGAGCCAGTAGCCTTTGCGCGATTGCTCGGCATCAAAAATGATGGTGCCGGGAATGTCTAAATACGGTTTATCGAGTGCCATGTTCAGCCTTTCACTTCTTCGGGCCAGTACAAGCGCATGGGGTTGTCCACCAGCAGTTTGCGTTGGAGTTCGGGGGTGGGCGCGATGTGCGGAATAAAGTCAACCAGCAAGCCGTCATCGGGCATGTGGTCTTTCAAGTTGGGATGGGGCCAGTCGGTGCCCCACAAAACGCGATCCGGAAACTCTTGCACGATGCGTTGTGCAAACGGAATCACGTCTTGGTAGGCGTTTTGTTCACCGTTCAAGGCTTTGGGGCCGGTGACGGACAAACGTTCGGGGCAGGAAACTTTGCTCCACACGTTGGTGTGTTCGCGCATGAATTTCACAAACAACTCGAACTCGGGGCCATCGATGGGTTTGCTCACATCGGGGCGTCCCATGTGATCGACCACCACCGTGGTGGGCAAAGCGGTGAAGAAGTCCCACAACTCAGGCAAGTCCACCGCTTCAAAGTAAATCACCACGTGCCAGCCCAGTTTGGCAATGCGCCCGGCAATTTCCATCAACTCGTCTTTGGGCGTGAAGTCGACCAAGCGTTTGACAAAGTTAAAGCGCACGCCGCGCACACCTGCGTCGTGCAAGCGTTGCAACTCGGCATCGCTGACGCTGCGTTTGACGGTGGCCACGCCACGCGCTTTACCGCCTGAAGACAAGCAGGCATCGACCATCGCGCTGTTGTCCGAACCGTGGCAAGTGGCTTGCACCACCACGTTGCGGGCAAAACCCAAGTGATCGCGCAAGGCAAACAGTTGCGCCTTGGACGCATCGCATGGCGTGTATTTGCGCTCGGGCGCGTAGCCAAATTCGGCGCCAGGACCGAACACGTGGCAGTGCGCATCCACGGCGCCTGCGGGCAATTGAAAACGGGGCTTGGCGGGACCGGTGAACCAGTCCAACCAGCCTGCGGTTTTGGTGAAGTCACCGGTGGTGGGTTTGCTCATGGTGGCCTCTCAATCGATGTATTTCAGACCTGCAGCGGCCAAGGGCTCGCGCATTTTGTACATGTCCAAGCCCAGCACACCAGAGGCAAGCTTGGCGCGTTTTTCGCCTTCGTTGGCTTCACGGGCTTTGGCGGTTTCTAAGGTTTTGGCGGCCATGGCTTTGGGCACGCACACCACGCCGTCGTCGTCGGCCACGATCACATCGCCAGGCGTGACCCACATGCCTGCGCAGACCACTGGAATGTTGACCGAGCCGACCGTGGCTTTGATCGTGCCTTTGCTGCTGATGGCTTTGCTCCAAACGGGAAAGCCCATTTTGGTGAGCTCTTTCACATCGCGCACGCCGGCGTCGATGATCAACGCACGCGCGCCACGCGCTTGGAATGAAGTGGCCAACAAGTCGCCAAAGTAGCCATCGGTGCATTCCGCGGTGATGGCCGCCACCACGATGTCGCCGGGTTGAATTTGTTCTGCGGCCACATGCATCATCCAGTTGTCACCGGGGTGCAGCAGCACCGTGACGGCCGTGCCCGAGACTTGGGCGCCCGCATAAATGGGACGCATATAAGGCTTGAGCAAGCCCACACGCCCCATCGCTTCGTGCACCGTGGCCGAGCCCAAAGCAGCCAGTTGATCGGTCACCTCGCGGTCTGCGCGGGTGATGTTGCGGTAAACAACGCCGAGTTCGTACATAAGAAATCTCCCAATGGTTGAATTAACGGCCTTGCGCCTTGAGTCGGGTGTCCAGACGCGAGAACACGCGACGCGCGTTGCCTTCGTACACCTGATGACGCTCGTCGGCATTGAGGTTGAGCGTGGCTTCGATGTAGCGCTTGGTGTCGTCGTAGTAGTGGCCGGTTTCTGGATCGATGCCACGCACGGCACCAATCATTTCAGAGGCGAACATGATGTTTTTGACCGGAATCACTTTGGTCAACAAGTCGATGCCCGGCTGGTGGTAGACGCAGGTGTCAAAGTAGATGTTGTTCATCAAGTGCTCGGACAACAAAGGTTTTTTCAGCTCTTGCGCCAAACCACGGAAACGTCCCCAGTGGTAAGGCACGGCGCCGCCGCCGTGGGGGATCAAGAACTTCAGGGTGGGGAAATCTTTGAACAAATCAGACGTCAAACACTGCATGAAAGCGGTGGTGTCAGCGTTCAAATAATGCGCGCCCGTGGTGTGAAAACAGCTGTTACAGCTGGTGGAGACGTGAATCATGGCGGGGATGTCGTACTCCACCATTTTTTCGTAAATGGGATACCAAGACTTGTCGCTCAAAGGCGGCGAAGTCCAGTGCCCACCGGAAGGATCGGGGTTGAGGTTGATGCCGACGTTGCCGTATTGCTCCACGCACTTGACCAACTCGGGAATGCAAGTCGCTGGATCCACACCGGGCGACTGGGGCAGCATGGCCGCTGGCACGAAGTTGTTGGGGAACAACTCAGAGACGCGAAAGCACAACTCGTTGCAAATCGCCGCCCATGTCGAAGACACATTGAAGTCGCCGATGTGGTGCGCCATGAAGCTGGCACGCGGGCTGAAGATGGTGATGTCGGAGCCGCGCTCTTTCATCTTCGCGAGTTGGTTGCTTTCGATGGTCTCGCGCATCTCGTCGTCGCTGATTTTCAAATCAGCCACTTTGGG
>CAIYFE010000066.1 GCA_903925445.1 uncultured Burkholderiales bacterium
AAGCCTTCGCCCAGCGCGTAATGGTCCACGATCAACACCTTGGTGAATTGGTCGGCCAAGATCACGATCAAAGCCAGGGCCAACCAAATCCAAAAACGCGCAAGGGAATGTTGTGAACGAGCCATGTCCAGCGATCTTTAAGCAAAGTGGCGCAGTTCGCCGCTGCCGAACACATTGCGCACGCAACGTCCGCACAGCCCAGGATGTGCAGCATCTGCGCCTACATCGTCTTGGTAATGCCAGCAGCGCTCGCATTTGGTGGCTTCACTCACCTGCACCTCAACGCTCAGGGCCGCGCCTGCAACGTTGAGCAGTTTGACCTTGGAGGTGATGAAGACAAATTTCAAGTCATCGGCCAGCGCGTGCAAGGCGTCAAACGTGTCACCATCGCAGGTGATGACCAACTCGGCTTGCAAAGACGCGCCTATCAAACCTGCGGTGCGTTTTTCTTCGATGTTTTTGTTGGCCAGTTCGCGCACGTGTTGGAGGGTCTCCCACTTACGCAACAACGCTTCGTCGACTTGCCCCAAAGACACATAGGTTTCCAAGAAAATCGATTCAGATTGACCCAAAAAGCCCCAAGCCTCCTCGGCTGTGAATGACAAGAAGGGCGCCATCCAACGCACAAACGCTTGTGTGATTTGGTAGAGCGCAGTTTGCGCGCTGCGCCGTGCCAACGAGTTTGCGGCGCTGGTGTAGAGGCGGTCTTTGAGCACGTCCAAATAAAACGCGCCCAAGTCTTCGGAGCAAAAAATTTGCAGTTTAGAGACGACGGGATGGAACTCATAGCGCCCGTAGTGACCGCCTTCAAATACTTTTTTGTCGGCGTTGTAGGTGCCCAAGATGTCGGCTTGTAATTGCGCTGCGCGGCTCAAGGCGTAACGGTCGATTTCCAGCAATTGCTCAAACGCCACGGTGTCGGTGGCAGGGTTGAAGTCGCTGATGTTGGCCATCAAAAAACGCAGCGTGTTGCGGATGCGGCGGTACGCATCGACCACCCGCGCCAAGATTTTGTCGTCGATGTTGAGGTCACCCGAGTAATCGGTGGAGGCCACCCACAGACGCAAAATTTCGGCGCCCATTTTGTCTGTGACTTGTTGCGGGGCAACGGTGTTGCCCAAGCTTTTGCTCATCTTGCGACCTTGACCATCGGTGGCAAAACCGTGGGTCAACAAGCCTTTGTAGGGCGCACGGTCGTACAAAGCGCAACCCAGCAACAAAGAGCTGTGGAACCAGCCTCGGTGTTGGTCGTGGCCTTCCAAGTACAAGTCGGCTTCGGGGCCGCTCTCGTGAAAGGGCGCGCGGTCATAGGCGTCTTTGTGGCTGCCGCGCAAGACGTGTTGGAAGGTCGAACCCGAGTCAAACCAGACTTCAAGAATGTCAGTGCTCTTGGTGTAGTGCGCGGCGTCATCGCCCGGTTGGTTGAGGATGCTCTCTACCGTCTCACGGCTCCATGCTTCAATGCCGCCTTGCTCCACGATGTGCGCGGCTTGATCCAAAATTTCCATGGTGCGTGGATGCAACTCACCGCTGTCTTTGTGCAAGAAAAACGGCACTGGCACGCCCCACGAACGCTGGCGCGAAATGCACCAGTCGGGACGGTTGGCGATCATGTCGCGCAAACGCGCTTTGCCGTTCTCAGGGTAGAAGTGGGTGTGGTCGATGGCGTTCAACGCCAATTCACGCAACGATTGGCCAGACTTGTCGGTGATGAATCGACCCGTGGTTTTTTCGGTGGTGCTGTCAAAACCATCCATGCGAATGAACCATTGTGCGGCGGCGCGGTAGATGACCGGCGTTTTGTGTCGCCAGCAATGCGGGTAGCTGTGGGTGATGGCTTGCGTGGCCATCAAGCGATCGGCGTCTTGCAGGGCTTGCAAAATGACCGGCACGGCTTTCCAGATGTGCAAACCGCCAAACAGCGCAAAGTCGTCGGCATAGCAGCCGTTGCCTTGCACTGGGTTCAAGATGTCGGTGTACTTCATGCCATGCGCCATGCAGGAGTTGAAGTCATCGACGCCGTAGGCCGGGGCGCTGTGGACGATACCGGTGCCGTCGTCGGCGGTGGCGTAATCGGCGAGGTACACGGGCGCGGTGCGCTGGTAGGCCGCATCGACATGCGACAAGGGATGGTGGAACTCGATCAAATCGAGTTGTTGACCTTGGGTGGTGGCGACGACTTGGCCTTGCAGTTTCCAACGCGCCAAGCATGATTCGACCAAGCTTTCGGCACACATGAACAGCCCACGTTCCGTGTCGACCAAGGCATAGCGAAGTTCAGGATTGAGGTTCAAGGCCTGGTTGGCGGGGATCGTCCATGCGGTGGTGGTCCAGATGACCGCAAAAGCGGGTTTGTTGAGCGCAGGCAAGCCAAAGGCGGTGGCGAGTTTGTCAGGTTGGGCGCATAAAAACGCCACATCTAGGGTGTCACTTTTTTTGTCTTGGTATTCGATTTCAAACTCGGCCAGCGAGGAGCCGCAATCAAAACACCAATACACGGGTTTTAAACCACGGTAGACAAAGCCCCGTTCGATCACGCGTTTGAAGGCGCGGATTTCTCCCGCTTCGTTGGCGGGGTCCATGGTGCGGTAGGGGCGTTCCCAATCGCCCAAGACGCCCAAACGCTTGAAGTCTTCGCGTTGTTGATCGATCTGCTCGGTGGCGAAGGCGCGGCTTTTGGCCTGCATGTCGTCGCGGCTGAGTTTGCGGCCATGCAGCTTTTCGATGGCGTTTTCGATGGGCAAGCCATGACAGTCCCATCCTGGAATGTATTGCGCGTCAAAACCAGCCAGTTGGCGGCTCTTGACGATCATGTCTTTGAGCACTTTGTTGAGCGCATGCCCGATGTGCAATTGGCCGTTGGCGTAAGGCGGGCCGTCGTGCAAGACAAACAAAGGCGCACCTTGACGAGCAAGGCGCAGTTTTTTGTACAAGCCGTGATC
>CAIYFE010000067.1 GCA_903925445.1 uncultured Burkholderiales bacterium
CCGTCCAACAACTTGATGGGGCGCACCGTCACGCCGGGCGATTTCATGTCGATGAGCAAAAACGAAATGCCTGTTTGCGGTTTGCCTTCGTTGCTGGTGCGCACCAGGCAAAAAATCCACTCGCCGTATTGACCCAAGGTGGTCCAGGTTTTTTGGCCATTGACGATGTATTTATTGCCCACGCGCTCGGCTTTGGTTTTGACCGACGCCAAATCAGAGCCCGAGCCAGGTTCGCTGTAGCCTTGGCTCCACCACACCTCGCCGCTGGCAATGCCGGGCAAAAAGCGTTTTTGTTGTTCTGCATTGCCAAACGCCATGATGACGGGGGCCACCATGACTGGGCCAAACGGCACGATGCGCGGCGCGCCCGCCAAGGCACATTCTTCTTCGAACAAATGTTTTTGTACCGCTGTCCAACCCGGACCGCCAAATTGTTGAGGCCAGCCGTAGCCCAACCAGTTTTTAGAGCCCAAAATTTTGGCCCAACGCTGCATGTCCTCACGCGTCAAACGCAGGGCGTTGTGGACTTTGTGCGATAAATCTTTGGGCAAATTGGCGTGCACCCAAGCACGCACTTCTTGGCGAAACGCCTCTTCTTCGGGGGTGAAGGCTAAATCCATGAGGTGACTTTCTTGAACAAACAACTTCTGCGTTTTTAGCACGACCGTTCGATTTTTTCGGTCTAAAAAGCGACAACCTAGGGCAAGCCCCGATAATTCAGGCACATGAAAAACCTTGTGATCCTGATTTCTGGCAGCGGCTCCAACATGGCGGCCATCGTTCAAACGGCCCAACGCGAGGACTGGGCACACCGCTTGAACGCCCGCGTGAGCGCCGTCATCAGCAACCGCGCCGATGCGCCGGGCTTGGCGTTTGCCCAATCTCATGGCATGGAGACGGCGGTGGTGGATCACAAAGCCTTTTCCAATCACGCCACGCCACGCGAGGCATTTGACGCCGCCTTGATGGCCGAAATTGACCGCCACCAGCCCGCGCTGGTCGTGTTGGCTGGTTTCATGCGAATTTTGACCGCAGGTTTTGTGGCGCACTACGCAGGCCGCTTGATCAACATCCATCCCTCTTTGCTGCCTGCCTTCGGGGGGCTGAACACCCACCAACGCGCCATTGACGCAGGTTGCCGGTTTGCTGGCGCCACCGTGCACCGCGTCACCGCTGAGCTGGATCACGGCCCCATCTTGGCGCAAGCTGTGGTTCCTGTGCTGGTCGATGACACGGCGCAAAGCTTGTCTGCGCGGGTGCTCGCGCAAGAGCACCTCATCTACCCGCAGGCCATTCGCCAGCTGCTGCTGGCTTGACCCATCAAGCCACCAAGCGCGATGTGCGCGGCACGTGGGCGATCAAAAACTCCATTTGGTCGGCCAAGATGCGGCGGTTGCGCAATATGAAGTCTTCCCACAAGCTGGGCACATAAGGCGCGTACAGCAGCGGCATGTTGGCCTGCTCTGGGGTTCGGTTGCCTTTGCGGTGGTTGCACGATTTGCAAGCTGTCACCACGTTCATCCAATGATCGCGACCGTTTTGACCAAAGGGGCGAATGTGCTCGCGGGTGAGGTCGGACTCATGGAAATCATTGCCGCAGTAAGCGCAAATGTTGCGGTCGCGGGCGAATAGCTTGCTGTTGGTCAGACCGGGTTTGAGTTCGAAGGGGTTGATTTTGGGCACGCCCTTGGTGCCAATGATGCTGTTGACCGTGATGATCGACTGCTGTCCGGTGATGGCGTTTGTGCCCCCGTGGAACACCGCCACCTCACCGCCGCCTTCCCAGCGCACCTCGTCTGCGGCGTAATGAATCACCGCTTGTTCAAGCGAAATCCAAGACTGGGGCAACCCTTGGGCTGAGAGTTTCAAGACCTTCACAACAGAGCTCCTTCGCGTGATGTCACGACCGATCCAACTGCATTTGTCTATCAGAGACAATATAACCTGTTTGGATGACGGCTCTGTCATCTGCGATTCGAATCAAGATCATGCAAATTTTTCGAGGTTTTCAGCACCGCCAGCTTGCCCCTTCCTGTGCACTGACGATTGGCAATTTCGACGGCGTTCATCGCGGCCATCAGGCCATGTTGGCGTTGCTCAAAAACGAAGCCCAGCATCGCGGTGTGCCCAGTTGCGTGATGACGTTTGAGCCGCATCCCCGTGATTTTTTTGCCGAGCAGCTTAAGAAACCCGAACTCGCCCCCGCGCGCATCGCCACCTTGCGCGACAAGCTCAATGAATTGGCAGCTTGCGGCATTGACCAATGTGTGGTGTTGCCGTTTAACCAGCAACTCGCGGCGCAATCGGCGCAAAGTTTCGTCGAAGAAATTCTGGTCAAAGGCTTGGGGGTCAAGTATGTGTTGGTCGGCGACGATTTTCGCTTTGGCGCAAAACGCGCAGGCGATTACGCCATGCTGGACGCCGCCGGCTCGCAACTGGGTTTTGATGTGGCGCGCATGAACAGCTACGAAGTGCGGGGCTTGCGCGTGTCCAGCTCTGCCGTGCGCGAGACCTTGCTGCGCGGGGACATGGCGGCAACAGCCCAACTGCTGGGGCGCGCTTATGCAATTTCAGGCCATGTGGTGCATGGCCGCAAACTCGGGCGCGAACTCGATTGCCGCACACTCAATCTGCGCTTTAGCCACTGGAAACCAGCGGCCAGCGGTATTTTTGTGGTCCAAGTACATGGCCTGGACGCGCAACCGCTGCAAGGCGTTGCCAATCTGGGCATTCGTCCCTCCCTCGACCCCAACGACGTCAACGGCGGGCGTGTGCTGCTTGAAACCCATTGTCTGGACTGGCCTGCCAGCCTAGGCGTGGATGGGGGCTACGGTAAAATCATCCGCGTGGAACTGCTGCACAAATTACACGACGAGCTCAAATACGACGGTCTGGACGCCTTGATGCAAGGCATACACCAAGACTGCGAAGACGCTCGCGCTTGGTTCGCAGCCCGAATTTGACAGGGCACGCCCGACGCACCTTGCCCCGCGTCTGTCTTTCTGGCCAAACGGCACACACCGTCTGCGCTCAGACCCTTAGCGCTTGATCCTGCCATGGACTTGGCTCAAGCCACAAGCCTTCAAAACGTATATCGCAAGCACCATGACCGACACCACTTCTTACCGCGACACGCTCAACATGCTCGACACGCCGTTTCCCATGCGTGGCGATTTGCCCAAACGCGAAGGCGCTTGGGCAAAAAGCTGGAGCGACCAAGGCCTGTACAAAAAACTGCGCGCGGCACGCCACGGCGCGCCCCTGTTTGTGCTGCACGACGGCCCGCCGTATGCCAACGGCAAGCTGCACATTGGACATGCGCTGAACAAAGTGCTCAAAGACATGATCGTCAAAAGCCGCCAATTGGCGGGCTTTGATGCGCAATACATTCCCGGCTGGGACTGCCACGGCTTGCCCATCGAAAACGCCATCGAAAAACTGCATGGCCGCAAACTCAGCCGCGACGACATGCAGGCCAAAAGCCGCGCCTTTGCCACCGAGCAAATCGAGCAACAACGCGAAGACTTCAAGCGCTTGGGCGTTTTGGGCGACTGGGAGCGTCCTTACCGCACCATGGACCCCGCCAACGAGGCAGGACAAATTCGCGCCTTCAAACGTGTGATTGAGCGCGGCTTTGTCTACCGTGGCTTGAAGCCCGTGTACTGGTGCTTTGACTGCGGCTCGTCCTTGGCCGAGTTTGAAATTGAATACGCCGACAAGAAAAGCGACACGCTGGATGTGGCATTTTTGTGCGCCCAGCCCGACAAGCTGGCCGCCGCCTTTGGTTTGGCCCAACTGAACAAAGAAGCCTTTGCCGTGATCTGGACCACCACAGCATGGACCATTCCCGCCAACCAGGCCTTGAACCTCAACCCTGAATTGACCTACGCGCTGGTGGACACCGAGCGCGGTCTCTTTTTGTGCGCCGAAAGCTTGGTGGAGTCGTGCCTGAGTCGCTGGCAATTGCAAGGCCAAGTGCTCGCCACCACGGTGGGCAAACACCTCGACTTGATCGAATTCCACCACCCACTCTCGCAGGTCGATGCGGGCTATCAACGCACGGCTCCTGTGTACTTGGCCGACTACGCCACGGCCAGCGACGGCACGGGCATCGTCCACAGCGCGCCCGCTTACGGCGTCGATGACTTCAACTCCTGCATGGCGCATGGCATGAAGTACACCGACATCTTGAACCCCGTGCAAGGCAATGGCGCGTATGCAGCCGACTTCCCGCTGTTTGGCAGTTTGCACATTTGGAAAGCCGTTCCCGTCATTTTGGAAGCGCTGCAAAATGCAGGCCGTTTGATGGCCACGCAGACCATCAGCCACAGCTATCCGCATTGCTGGCGTCACAAAACGCCGGTCATCTACCGCGCAGCGGCGCAGTGGTTTGTGCGCATGGACGGTTTTGACAGCACGACCGAAAAAACCACGGGCAGATTCATCACCGACAAGTCCAGCCAGTCGCTGCGCGAGTTGGCTTTGAACGCGATTGAGCACACCCAGTTCTACCCCGAAAACGGCAAAGCGCGTTTGCGCGACATGATTGC
>CAIYFE010000068.1 GCA_903925445.1 uncultured Burkholderiales bacterium
AAGAAATGGTGGGTGCTGACGGTCTCGAACCGCCGACCTACGCCTTGTAAGGGCGCCGCTCTACCAACTGAGCTAAGCACCCCACCTTTGAGGTAATCAGTTCAAAGCGTCTTTGAGACCTTTGCCTGGACGGAACTTAGGCACCTTGGCAGCTTTGATTTTGATGGCTGCGCCAGTGCGTGGGTTACGACCTGTGCGAGCAGCGCGTTTGCCCACAGCGAATGTACCGAAACCAACCAAAGAAACAGTGCCACCTTTTTTCAAGGTTGTTTTAACGGCACCAATGGTGGATTCGAGTGCGCGTGTGGCAGCAGCTTTGGAAATGTCAGCGTGCTTAGCGATGTGCTCAATCAGTTCAGTCTTGTTCACAAAAATCCCCTCTCAATGAGATGTGATGTTGATCGAAATTTACAGCTTTCTATACCAAAGCAAGAAGATATCTTACTTTAGAACCGGACTGCATTTGCAGTGACGCTGCTATCAGCATTTAAGCCAATGACCATTCGGGTGTCAACGAGACAAACGCTTGGCATCGCAACGTGGCAGCGGATTCTAGTCGGTTTTTTATCTGCTTTTTTGTTCCTGATGTGCGAAATTGTCTCTGTCACAACACATTTGCGATGGCTTGACCCACATCAGATGTCTTGGCGTTACCGCCCATGTCTGGCGTTTTAGGCGCACCACTTTGTGGCTGCAAGACTTTTTCAATCGCAGCAAGAATCGCGTCATGCGCTTGGGGGTAGCCCAAAAACTCCAGCATCATGGCGCCGCACCAAATTTGACCAATGGGGTTGGCAATGCCTTTGCCCGCAATGTCTGGCGCGGATCCGTGGACAGGTTCAAAGAGCGAGGGAAACTTGCGTTCGGGATTCAAGTTGGCGCTGGGCGCAATGCCGATGGTGCCGGTACACGCAGGCCCCAAGTCACTCAAGATGTCGCCAAACAAATTGCTGGCCACGACCACATCGAAAAAATCAGGGCGCTGAACAAAGTGCGCAGTCAAGATGTCGATGTGAAATTTGTCGACGTTGATATTAGGGTAAGCCTTAGCCATTTCAGCCACGCGCTCATCCCAGTAAGGCATGGTGATGGCGATGCCGTTGGATTTGGTGGCGCTGGTCAGATGCTTTTTGGGGCGTTTTTGCGCCAACTCAAAAGCGAACTTCAAGACACGATCAACACCCACGCGAGACATGACGGTTTCTTGCATGACGATTTCACGCTCGGTGCCTTGGAACATGCGCCCCCCGATGCTGGAGTATTCGCCTTCGGTGTTTTCACGCACGATGTACATGTCAATCTCGCCAGGCTGACGCGGCGAGCCATTGCGGCGCACCACCGGAGCAATGATGCCTGGCATCAAGCGTGCGGGCCGCAAATTGATGTATTGATCAAACTCGCGTCGAAACATCAGCAACGAGCCCCACAACGAAACGTGATCGGGAATTTTGTCGGGCCAACCCACGGCACCAAAGTAGATGGCGTCATGCCCACCGATTTGGTCTTTCCAGTTGTCGGGCAGCATTTGCCCGTGTTTTTCGTAGTAATCCCAGCTGGAAAAATCAAAGTGATCGAACGCCAAATCGATGCCAAATTTTCGCGCGGCAGCGTCCATGACGCGAATGCCCTCGGGCATGACTTCTTTGCCAATGCCGTCGCCAGCAATGACTGCAATTCGTTGGGTTGCCATCGAGAAAATCTCCGTAAAAATCAAGCCGCGATTCTAGGAGGACGCACCACCAAGCTCACCCCCATCGCCGTCAAAGCGATGCCCGCGACTGTCACCAAGGTGATGGGCTCATCAAACAAGAACCAAGCCATGACGGCGGTGGTGGGGGGCACCAAATACATCAAACTGGTCACCGATGTGGCGGCTCCGCGTTGAATCAAGATGTAGAGCAGTGAGCTGGCGCCCACCGTCAAACCCAGCACCGACCAAGCCATCGCCCACATGGATTCAGGAATCCAAACCGCCGATTCGCTCTCGGCCCAAGCCATGGGAAGCGTCACCAGCCACGCGGCCATCAACTGCACCGCATTGGCGCTGCGCACATCGCAGGGGGTGACAAATCGTTTTTGATAGAGCGTGCCCACGGTGATGCAACACAAGGCCATGAGCGCCATGCTCAAACTCCAAGGCGTGACTTCCACACCGCCCTCAAATTTGCGCGCGACCACCAAAGCCAGCCCCAAAAAGCCCAACATCAAGCCCCACCACTGACGGCGTGAGACATGACCGCCGCGAGAAGACACAACGGCGCCCGAGCCGGT
>CAIYFE010000069.1 GCA_903925445.1 uncultured Burkholderiales bacterium
CAGAAACGCCAAAATTGAGCGCTTTTATTATTTTTAGAGCGCAAAAAAAGCACCAAACGTAAAAGCAAACCTCACTTTTGCAAAAAACAAAGTTTGATAAAAACCTGAAGTGTCCACAGTGTGGACAGTCAAGGTTTTTATCAAACTTGGGATCAGGTTGAATCTTGGGTTTGATTTGCTAGAAGGTGTGGCGCTTAGGGCGGGTAATGTGTTGACCGGCAAGGGATTGCGATTCTCGAAAATAGTTCTTGAAGTTCTAGTCTTGAGTGCATACACTCTCAACGAATTTCGATGAAGAAGAATACCCATGCGACCCTCTGTAGTGCTTGACATGAAGCGAAGCGCAGTGCGCGAAGCGGTAAGCCGCTTTCGCACTGCGAACCCGCGCGTTTTCGGTTCTGTGTTGCATGGCACCGACCGAGACGGCAGCGACATTGATCTGCTGGTTGATGCGCTGCCTGGCGCGACGCTGTTCGATCTGGGCGGTCTGCAAGTTGAGCTGGAATCGCTGCTCGGCCTCCACGTCGATCTGCTGACACCCGGCGATCTGCCGCCGAAGTTCCGAGCCAAGGTGCTCGCAGAAGCGCAACCATTATGAGCGAGCACCGTCTTCACGATTACCTCGATCACATTCAGCAGGCCGCAACAGATGCGTGCAGTTTCGTAGAAGGTCTGGCCAAGGACGACTTCCTTGAGGACAAGCGCACCCAGCAGGCCGTCATCATGAGCCTCATCATCATTGGAGAGGCCGTCACGAAGGTGATGGATGGCTACGCCGAGTTTGCCCAAGCTCACGGGCAAGTACCGTGGCGCAATATGCGCGGCATGCGCAACCGCATCGCCCACGGCTACTTCGACACCAACCTTGATGTAGTGTGGGACACCGTGCAGACGGCGCTACCAGAATTGCTAAGACAACTGCCTGCCGTGCGCCAAGATGCTGACGAAAACAGGTCGTAAGACTTCGACTAGGCACACACGGCACTATCAATCAGACCCAATATTGCCCTTCATTGCACTTCGGTTTTTTGCAAAAAACAAAGTTTGATAAAAACCTTGACTGTCTACACTGTGGACACTTCAGGTTTTTATCAAACTCCGAATTACGCAAACTCTTCCGTATCCACTTCCGCCGCATTCTGCGTGTTGTAACGGTTGCCCTGAACGGTGCGTGGGTTGATCAAGTCTTCCAAGCGCTGCATGTGCTGCGGGCTCAACTGCACTTGCACCGCAGCCATGTTGTCTTCTAAGTGCTGGATGTTTTGTGTGCCGGGGATGGGCACCAAGTGCGGGTCTTTGTGCAGCAACCACGCCAGCGCCAATTGCGCGGGGGTGCAGCCCACTTCTTGGGCAATGGCCAAGTAGGCATCCAACATGGGCAGGTTGCTGGCGTAGGTGTCGGGCGCAAAACGGGGCATGGCGCGTCGAATGTCGTTGGCGGCCAAGGTGTTGACGTCGCGCAATTCGCCACATAAAAAACCACGCGCCACTGGGCTGAAGGCCACAAAGGTCACGCCCAATTCGCGACAAGCGTCGAGCACGGCAATTTCGGGGTTGCGCGTCCACAGCGAGTATTCGGTTTGCACCGCAGTGATGGGATGCACCGCATGTGCTTTGCGCAAGGTGGTGGCCGACACTTCGCTCAACCCCAAGGTGCGCACTTTGCCCGCACGCACCAAGTCGCTCATGGCGCCCACGCTGTCTTCGATGGGTACTTTTTTGTCCCAGCGGTGCAGGTAGTACAGGTCGATCACATCGGTGCCCAAGCGTTGCAAGCTGTCTTCGCAGTTTTTGCGAATGGTTTCAGGGCGTCCGTCGATGACACGTTTCACACCGTCAGGAAACGTCACGCCCGCCATGCCGCCTTTGCTGCACAGGGTGATTTCTTGTCGGTAAGGTTTGAGGGCTTTGCCCACCAAGGTTTCGTTGGCACCAAAGCCGTACAACGCGGCGGTGTCAAACAGGTTGCAACCCAAGTCAAGTGCGCGGTGAATCAAGGCCATGCCCACTTCGGGCGCAGGCGGTGCGCCGTAGGCGTGGCTCAAATTCATGCAGCCCAGGCCAATGGCTGAAACTTCAAACGGGCCGATGTGTCTTTGTTGCATGGTGAAACTTTATGCGTTGCGTTATGCGTTGCTTTAGGCGGTTTGTCGTGTCCAACTGGGCAATGGCGCCGAGCGGTGCAGCACGTCGTCGTGCAGCCAGGTGGCGCTTTTTCTGGCGCGTTCGGCCACCACGTTCAAGGGCAGTTGTTGGTAGTCGTCATTGAAGACTTCAAAACTGTAATCGCCCCGATAGCCAATGCGGTCCAAGCGCAACACCAAGTCGGCCAATTGTTCGCTGTGTACGCCTTCGCCGGGAAACACGCGGAAGGTGCGAGCGGTGGTCATGCGTTCTTCAAAGGTGGGGGTTTCGTTCCACATGAAGTCGGAGAGTTGCACCAAAAAGATTTTTTCAGGATCGAGGTCTTCGATGGCATCCAACGGTGTGTTGGCGGCGAAGATGTGAAAGGAATCCAAACCAATGCCCAAATTGGGGCAATCGGCGCGACACACCACGTCCCACGCGGTGGTGAATTCGTTGATGGTGCGCCCCCACGACAAGCCTTCAAACGCCACCTTGATGCCCAAGGGCAAGGCCAGCATGGCGAGTTTTTTGAGGTCGTTGGCGATCAAATCCAAATCGCTGCTGGCGTGGCGCGAGGTGGAAGAACAAGCCAACAACACTTTGCTGCCAGTGGCCGCGCACATCTCCAACATCGATTTGGCAATGTCCACTTTGTAGCCGTGCAAGTGGCCGCTGAGGCCTTCAAAATCGCGCAGCACCTGAAAACCCGTGGGACGCAAACCGCTGGCTTGCACCGCTGCCACCGCTGCGGGCACGCCACCGGGGTGCGTGACCAAATCGCGTGCCATGAGCATGACTTGCGAAAAGCCCGCGTGTTTCATGGCGTCGAGTTTGGCTTCGAGCGAACCATTCATGGTGATGGTGTCCATGCCAAAACCGCTGAGCAAATTCATCATCGGCTCCTTCACGCTTGATGCACCAGCTCAAACGACACCGAGCCCAACATGGCACGGGTCAA
>CAIYFE010000070.1 GCA_903925445.1 uncultured Burkholderiales bacterium
CAGCTGCAACTGCAAAAGTCTGACCTTGAAGTGACGCTGCTGACCCAATCGCGCAAGTTGCTGCTGCAAGCGTATGGTTTGAGCGAGTGGGGTCTGTGATGAACGATGCAGGCCTCTTTGAGGTGATGATGCGCCTTGCTGCGTTGCAAGGCTCGCGTTTGGATCCTCTGGAGCTCAAGACGGCGATTGACAACGTTGTGACGTCAGCGACTGACGCCAAAAAATCGTTGCCGCCGTTGGTGTTGGTGCAGCGCGTGATCAAGGCTTTGCATTTGAGCAAGCCCGTGCTGCCGCGCCACGTGGATCCGTCAATGGTGCCCATGCTGGGTTTTACCTCGCAGCACAACTGGTGTGTGGTGCGCGGTCAAAACGGACATGGCCGCTGGGTGATTCAGTACTTTGATGTGCTGCAAGACTCGTTTGCCGAAGCGGAGTTGGATTCTTTGTCCGACCTGCGCGCGATTCGCGTGAACTTGAATCGCACCGTTGACATCAACAACAGCAAGATTTTTCAAATCATTTGGGACGAGTTTTCTCAAAGCAAACGCCGCTTGTACGAGGTGGCAGCCGCCACGGTGCTCATCAACGTGTTGGTGACGGTGGCCTCGTTTTACAGCATGCAGGTGTATGACCGCGTGATTCCT
The DNA here is from genome assembly GCA_903925445.1 of uncultured Burkholderiales bacterium. Taxonomy (GTDB): domain Bacteria; phylum Pseudomonadota; class Gammaproteobacteria; order Burkholderiales; family Burkholderiaceae_C; genus Limnohabitans. Next base: position 645 of record CAIYFE010000070.1, read on the forward strand.
AACCACGCCATCAACACCTTGGTGGTGTTGACCCTGGGCGTGGTGATGAGCAACGTGTTTGAGTTGCTGCTCAAGCACGCCCGCACCGAATTGCTCGATGAGGTGTCCATCAACATCGACCGCGGCATGGTGCGCAAAATCTTTTTGCGCTTGTTGGGCGTGCGCTTAGACCAAATGCCCCCCAGCGTGGGCAGCTTGTCCAGCGAGCTGCGTGGGTATGAGTCGATCAAAGTGTTGTTGTCCACCACCACGTTGTTCTTGCTCACCGACGCGCCGTTTGGTTTGTTGTTTGTGGGCTTGATGTGGTTGATTGCAGGACCGTACATGGCGGCAATTCCGGTGTTGTTCTTTTTGCTGGTGTTGGGCGTGAACGCTTATTTCCAAAAAAGCATGCAAGCCGCGGCAAGTCGAACCACAACCGCAGAGAACCGAAAAATTGGCTTGTTGGTGGAAACCATTGAAGCGGCTGAAACCATCAAAGCCAGTGCAGGTGGTTGGCGCATGTTGTCGCGTTGGATTTCACTCAACGACACAGCACGCACCTACCAATTTGCGATGAAGCACATTTCAGAGCGGTCGCAACACTTTTTGGGCTTTGCGCAGCAAATGGCGTATGTGGCGCAAATTGGCGTAGGCGCTTATGAAGTCACACAAGGCAGCTACACCGTGGGGGGCTTGATTGCGTGCTCCATCTTGTCGGGACGCGCATTGGCACCTGCGGCCATGTTGCCTTCGCTGCTCATGCAGTGGGCGCAGGCCAAAGCCTCGTTGCAAGGCTTGGAGCGTTTTTGGGATTTGCCCGACGACCACTCCGGCGTGACGCGCCCGCTCATGCCCGACACGATTTTGGGCGACTTCAAGTTTGAAGACGCACGCATCACCTACCCCGGTATTCCGATGGCCTTGAATGTGCCGACCTTGAGCATCCGCGCGGGCGAAAAAATTGGTGTCATCGGGCCCATCGGGTCAGGCAAAACCACGCTGTTGCGTGCCTTGAGTGGCATGTACAAACCGCTGCAGGGCCGAGTCTTGATCGATGGCATGGACATGGCGTTCATCTCCAAGCCCTTGCTGGCCGAGTACATCGGTTACTTGCAGCAAGACGGTCGCTTGATCTCAGGCACTTTGCGCGACAACTTGCTCATTGGCATTGCCGATCCGGGCGACAGCGCCATCTTGCAAGCGGCCAACAAAACTGGGTTGATTCAGGTGGTGCGTTCACACCCGCAAGGTTTGGATTTGCCCATCAGCGAAGGCGGCGTGGGGCTGTCGGGTGGCCAGCGCCAGTTGGTCAACCTCACACGGCTGGTGCTGCGTGAGCCCTCGATTTGGTTGTTGGACGAGCCCACGGCCTCGATGGATCAAGCCTCTGAGGCGCACTGCATGAAGATGTTTGAAACGGCATTGGGCGACGAAGACACCTTGGTGTTGGTGACCCACAAGCCCGAGCTGTTGAAATTGGTGAACCGATTGATCGTGATTGCCAACCATCAAATCGTGCTCGATGGTGAAAAAAATTCTGTGTTGGCTGCGTTGCAAAGAGCCGATTTGCTGACGCCCGCACAAGGCCCTGTACAAGCATTGGAAGAGGGCGAACATGTCTGATCACTACCAAATTGCCAAAGTGAACAACTGGGAAGTGGTCGATCACGGCGACTTTGTGCATGTTCACTCCACCACCAAGTCGGCGCGCATCATCATTTATGTGATCGTCAGTTATGTGGTGGTGTTCTTGCTGTGGGCGAGCTTTTTTCACATCGATCAAAGCGTGCGCGTCACGGGGCAGCTGATTGCCAGCGACCGCATCCAGCAAATCAGCGCCTTGCAAACAGGCGTGCTCAATAAGTTGTGGGTCAACGAGGGAGAGGTGGTCAAGCGCGGTCAGTTGCTGGCTTCGATTGAACCCGATCGCCAACAAGCCGCGGTGGACGATGGTTTGATGCGCTCGGCCAACCTCAAGCTATCGATTGAGCGTTTGCACGCCGAGTTGTATGGCGTGCCATTGAAGTTTGATCCCAAACTGGTCAAGAAGTTTCCAGAAATTGCCTTGGCGCAACGACGTTTGTACGAGCGTCGACAGCAAGCGATGCAAGATGAAATTGCCTCCTTGACCGAAGCCTTGCATTTGGCGCAAGAAGAATTGCGCATGAACGAGGCCTTGCTCAAGTCGGGTGACATCAGCAAATCGGACTTGATTCGCTTACAACGCCAGACGCTGGACATCAACAGCCAAATCATCAACCGCAAAAACCGCTTCACCCAAGAAGCGCAGACCGAGTTGGCGCGCTTAGAGACGGAGTACGAAACGCAAAATCGCTCGCAGGTGGAGCGCGATGTGAATTTGGCACACAGCGAAATTCGCTCGCCCGTGGCCGGCATCATCAACACCGTGCACTCTTACACGATTGGCAGCGTGATTCGTGAGGGCGAGCAAGTCATGCAAATCTTGCCCACCGATGGCCAAATTGTGGTGGAAGCCAAGCTCTCGCCCACAGATGTTTCTCAAGTGCATGTGGGACAAGAGGCGTGGGTGAAGTTGGACGCCTTTGATTACACGGTGTATGGCGAGCTCAAGGCCAAGGTCAGCTACATCAGCTCAGATGCGATCACCGAAAGCTCCATACGCGGAGAGATGGCTTTTTATCGCGTGCGCATTGAGATTGCCAAAGACGAGTTGACGGGGCGACAAAAAGAAATCGCCTTGCGCCCCGGCATGACGGCCACGGTGGATGTCAAGTCAGGCAACCGCACGGTGCTGTCGTATTTGATCAAGCCCATCAGCAAGATGATGCATGAGTCATTGAACGAGAAATAAATCTATGTCATCCGATAACCACAACTCCACGGTTTGGCAAGGCTATGTGGCAGCGATTGCCAGCCTTGCACAGTCCATGCTGTTTTTGATGGCGGTGTTGACCATTGCGTTGACACAAATTGCGCAGCAAATTGGTGTGGGTGAGGCACCCAAGTCGCCAGCCAATGGCGAATCCACGGGTGCAGGTGCCAATGGTGCCAATGCATCGAATGCGGCAAAAAATGCTTCAACACATTTGAAAATTGTGTTTGTTGGCAACGCCATCGAATTGGACAAGCAGCAGCGCAAAGAGCTTGCTTCTGCCTTGGCTTCGATTGCGATAAAGCCTGATGAACGTTGGCGGATTTGGGTGGAGTTTGCAAGAACAGACACGGCGATGCAACGCGAAGCCTATTTGCGTTTGTTATCCATACGCAGCGTGATGATCGGCAATGGCGTGCCCGATGCACTGATTGACATGAATTTAGTCAAGCGTGACGAAGTGCCCGCTAGCGCAACGGAGATGAGTGTCTACATTGATCCCATGCCAAAAATTGGGGCTTCTAACCGATGAAAAAACGTCCTGAACTCGAAGAGTCCAGCTACTGGCCTGGGTATGTCGATGCCCTGACCAACATCGTTTTGAATTTGTTGTTCATGGTGGGTATTTTTGCGATTGGAATTTTTTCCATGAGCATTGAATTGGCGCTGCACCCCAAATCAAAAAATCCAGACCCTCAAGAGCAAGCGCCTCCTCAGGCCAATGTGCCAACCACCACCGATGCAACGCAAGGCAGCGGCAACGCAGCGCCTATGTATTTCGTGACCAAGACGCTTCGCATCGAAGATCCTGGGGCTGTTGTCAAAGTTGCAAATAAGAAAGCTGGCGTTGAAATGACGGTGACCAAGTCCAGCAGTTATGCCTTGGTCAAGTTTATTTACCCTGAAGACGTGTTTGCACTTTCAGAAGAAGTGCTGAAAAACCTCACGCGAGAAGTGAATCAAAGAAAAGCTGAAAAAGCCAGTTCTTGGAGCATTTGGTCGTCGATCAACTTGAGCGATCCCATGGCAAGGCGCGGCGCTTATGTGCGGTCGATGGCCGTGCGTGCGGTGTTGCTCAAAACCGGTGTGGATCCCAATGCGATTGACATTCGCTTGTTTCCTGTCGAAGACGCACAAGATTCAAAGAGTCAGACCGTGAACTTGCTGGTGAAAAATTAAAGGAGTGATCATGAATAAAAAACTACCGCGTCGCGCAAAGTCCAAGTTTCAAATGGGTTTGATGCGAGATCTTGAAATACTGACTTATTGGCTCAAAGCCTTTGGTCCGATTGGTTTGGCATTTTTAGCAGGCGCCATTTGGTTTCGCCATGCCGTTGTGTCCTCGATTGAATCCACACCGCATCCCGTGTTGGTCTACACCATTTTTGTGGTGTTGGGCATCGGCATTGTGGTGACTGCGCATGCTTTGCAAACCTTTATTTCAGAAGAAAGCAAAATTTTGGCTTGGCGCAAATGCCAAGGCCTCGAAACGCGCATGGCGTTTCGCGACAAGCTGGGTAAAAAATCGGCCTTGGTGCCTATTTTCAAATTGTTGACGGGAGATCAACCTTTGCCATTGCGCATGCGCCAAGCAGCGGTAGAGCAAGAGTTGGACAGTTTGGAGCACAGCTTCACCGACAAAATCGCATTGCCCAATTACATTGGCGGCGCTTTGGTGGGTATTGGTTTGGTCGGGACTTTTGTGGGCTTGTTGGGCACCTTGGATGACTTGGGCAAGTTGTTTGCGTCGTTGGGATCAGCGGGCTCTTCGTCTGCCGATCCAGGCGCTTTGTTTGGCGACATGGTGCGCAAACTTCAAGAACCCATGCGCGGCATGGGCACTGCGTTTGTGGCTTCTCTGTATGGTCTGCTTGGTTCGTTGTTATTGGGTTTGACCGCGCTGTCGGTGCGTGAGTCGGGTCTCAAAGTGGTTGAAAAATTGCGCGAAGCCATTCGCGAAGATGGCTACGGCTCCATTTTGCAAACAGCGCCTTTGTTGGCCGATGTTGAATCCGCTTGGTTGGAATCAGACCGTTGGAGCGCGATGTTCAACGAAATGCGCGAACAAAACATGGAACTGCAATCGCAGTTGGCCGCGGTCATCAAACTGTTCGTCAAAGGTCAAGAAGAAATTCACGAACTCACCGCATCGAATTTGCGTTTGGCGCAAAGCCTTGAGCAACGCAACGACATCGACATGGTGATCAAGCGCGTGCTGGGCGAAGGTTTGCATTGGGCCGAATCTTTGGAGCAAGTGGTGGAACAAAGTTCATTGCTGCGCGCCGAAACGGTGGCCTCGACCACGCGTGTGGTGGACAGCGTGCGTGCGCTGGAAAACATGGCGCATCAAATCAGCACGTCATTGCCGGCTTTGCACGAAACCACCTTGCAAGCCTTGAGTGGTCAAACGCAAAAAATTTCGCGCGTGGTGGAGGCTGTGGAATCGCAAGACCGATCCACCACCACTTACAACCAAGCTTTGTTAGACAGCTTGCAAAGCCACCAAAACGCGGTCAGTCAAAGCACAGACTCATTGCGCGCTTTGGTCGCCAAGCTGATTGATCGTGAAAACACCAAATGATCGAAAGAGAAGACACCATGAAACTCACTCCCTATGCACTCGCCTGCTTGCTCCTTGTCACAACAGCTTGTTCGTCTGTGATGGCACCCAGTTTTATTCCAGCGGCTTTTACGCAACAAGACATTGAAAAAGTCAGTGAAATTGGCGTGTCCATGGACAAAGACAAAGTCGAAGAAATCATGGGCAAACCTGCCCGGGTGGAGTTTTCGGCAACCATTGAGGCTTGGCACTATTGCAGAACCGATCGCTCGGTGAACGAGTACGCGGTCGTGACATTCAAAAGCGGCAAAACAACGCAGGCCAAGAGTTATTCGATCAATGTGCCTGCAGATGTTGCGAAATACGAAGACTGCTCGAAATACATTCGATCCATCTTCCGTTGATGCTCAATGTTCTCGGCGCAAGGCTGGGAACAAAATCACATCGCGAATGCTTGGGCTGTCGGTCAAGAGCATCATCAAGCGGTCGATGCCAATGCCACAGCCGCCGGTGGGCGGCATGCCGTATTCGAGCGCCCTCACGAAGTCATGGTCAAAGAACATGGCTTCATCGTCGCCGCTGTCTTTGGCGGTGACTTGGGCTTGGAATCGCGCTGCTTGGTCTTCGGCGTCATTGAGCTCGCTGAACCCATTGCCAAACTCGCGGCCTGTGATGTAGAGCTCAAAGCGTTCGGTCACATCGGGCTTGCTGTCGCTGGCTCGCGCGAGCGGAGAAATTTCGACCGGATGTTCGCAAATGAAGGTGGGTTGCCAGAGTTTTTCTTCAACAGTTTCTTCAAAGTAGAGCACTTGCAAGCTGGCCAGTGAACGGGTTGAGAGCTTGTCTTTGGCCTCGTTCATGCCGAGTTTTTTCAGCGCGTCGATGAGCCATGTGGCGTTGTCGACATGCTCACCGGCTTCGGTGTATTTGACGATGGCTTCGCGAATGGTCAAGCGTTCAAAGGGTTGTGACAAATCGACGGGCTTGCCGCCATAGGTCAACAGCAAAGTACCTGCAGCTTTGAGCGCGGCATCACGTACCAACTCTTCGGTGAAATGCATCAGGTCTTGGTAGTTCCAATACGCCGCATAAAACTCCATCATGGTGAATTCAGGGTTGTGACGCACCGAGATGCCTTCATTGCGGAAGTTGCGGTTGATCTCAAACACACGATCAAACCCGCCCACGATCAGTCGCTTCAAGTAGAGCTCAGGCGCAATGCGCAAATACATTTCTTGATCGAGCGCGTTGTGGTGAGTGATGAAGGGCTTGGCATTGGCGCCACCAGGGATGGGGTGCAACATAGGCGTTTCGACTTCTAAAAAGCCGTGGTGCACCATGAATTCGCGAATGCCGCTGACCGCTTTGCTGCGCGCGACAAAACGTTTGCGTGCCGTTTCATCGGTCATCAAGTCGATGTAACGCTGACGGTATTTGATCTCTTGGTCATGCACGCCATGAAATTTATCGGGCATGGGGCGCAGGCTCTTGGTGAGCAAGCGAATTTGAGTGGCGTGAATCGACAACTCGCCGGTGCGGGTTTTAAACAGCTTGCCTTCGCAGGCCACGATGTCGCCCAAATCCCAATGTTTGAAATCGGCGTAGATGGCTTCACCCACGTCATCGCGTGCGACATAAATTTGAATGCGACCAGTGCTGTCTTGCAACGTCGCAAAACTGGCCTTGCCCATCACGCGCTTGAGCATCATGCGACCCGCGACTTTGGCGAATTGGCCTTCCTCCACCAACACTTCGGCCGTTTTGTCGCCATGGACTTCGTGCAAATTGGCCGCATGGTGGGCCGGTTTGAAGTCGTTGGGGAACGCCACGCCAGCGCCTTGTGCTTGACGCTCGCGCAAGGTTTTGAGTTTTTCGCGGCGTTCGGCGATGAGCTGGTTTTCGTCCACAGGAGCGGTTTCGGGCGTAGCGGGGGTGTTGTTGTTAGACATCTGAGAGGCCAGTGAAGAAGGGGGCTGCTGGGGCGCAGCGAATCGGCTATTTTAAGGGGCACGGATCCGCTGCTGGAGGGCACCACTTGGACTGTCTCTTGGGTGTCGATGGTAGGGAGGAATTACTTTTAAACTGATTCCAAAGTAGACACACAACCCCAGCAAGGAGACGCATCCCATGACTGACCACACCACGCCATCGAATGACGCAGCGCACGCCACGCTACAACAATGGTTGGCCGAAGAAGAGGCGCTTTTGGCGCTTCGAGAGCAAGCAAAAGGTGTCGAGGTGATCAGCCCCGAACTGTTCAAAACTCAATCGGGTTTGGAGATCATGCGCAGCAGAATGAGCGGGCATGCAGCATTTGCACACATTGGACAAACCATGAACTTCATGCCCGTTCACGTAGAAGAAGGGTCGGTTATTTTTCAAGGCGCTCCACAACTGTCGCATTACAACCCTTTGGGCAGCGTGCACGGTGGTTGGTTTGCTACTTTGCTCGACTCAGCCTTGGGCTGTTCGGTGCACACCAAGTTGCCTGCAGGGCGCGGCTACACCACGGCCGAGTTGAGCGTGAACATCGTGAAGGCCTTGACGATCAAAGTGCCACGCGTACGCGCCATTGGTCGCGTGTTGCATTGCGGACGCCAACTCGCCACCGCCGAGGCGCGATTGGTCGGACCCGATGGCACCTTGTACGCGCACGGCACGACGACTTGTTTGGTGTTTGAAATGAAGTGACTGATCGCGGATCAAGCCACCGCATCTGCCGGCTGGCGCAGCAGCATGGCCAAGGTGCTGGCCACGGTGTCGCGCAATTGGCGTCGATCGCAAATCAGATCGACCGCCCCTTTTTCTTGTAAAAATTCAGCCCGTTGGAAGCCTTCTGGCAAGGTCACGCGCACGGTGTTTTCAATCACGCGAGGACCGGCAAAACCGATCAGGGCTTTGGGTTCGGCGATCACCACATCGCCCACAAAAGCAAAGCCGGCCGAGACGCCACCCATGGTGGGATCGGTCAGCACACTGATGTAAGGCAAGCCTTTTTTGGCCAATCGAGTGAGTGAGGCATTGGTTTTTGCCATTTGCATGAGCGACAGCAAGCCTTCTTGCATGCGCGCGCCACCGGTGG
>CAIYFE010000071.1 GCA_903925445.1 uncultured Burkholderiales bacterium
CAGTTGCGACTGATATTTGGGGTGACTCAAAAAACTCAATGCATCGGATTGCGCTGTTTCAAGCGGTGAGATGCGTTGAATCAAAAGCTCGGGGGCACCGTGTAAGGTGCCCCCGAGCTTTTCAACGATTTGGCCAAGTTGCAGGGCCACGGTGTTTTACTTCGCTGCGTTCATCACCTTGAGAACTTTGTCGGTGATGTCGTGCTTGGGTTTGAAATAAACCGCTTCTTGCAAAATCAAGTCGTATTTTTCGCTCTCAGCAATTTGCTTGATGACACGATTCAACACGGCCAAAACGGCTTGCAACTCTTCGCTCTTGCGTGCATTGAGTTCGTCTTGCAGATCGCGGCGTTTGCGTTGAAATTCACGGTCTTGTTCACCCAGCTGTTTTTGACGTGCAATGCGTTGCGACTCTGCCAGCGTAGGCGCATCTGTATCGAATTTATCGATCGCAGACTTCAACGCCTTGCCAGCGTCATCCAAGTCTTTTTGACGCTTAGAAAAATCTTGCTCCAATTTGGCCTGCGCTTGCTTTGCCGCATTGGATTCTTTGAAAACGCGATCGGTGTTGATCACGCCAACTCGGAATTCATCGGCATGAGCGCTCAATGCGGCGCACGCCATCACAAAAGCCAAGCCGCATGATTTAAGCATTTTTTTCATCAAAAGGTCGTCCCGATTTGAAATTGAACTCGTTGAATTGTATCGCCTTCAAAAGAGCGAACGGGGCGTGCCCAAGCCAAACGCAATGGCCCCATCGGTGTGACCCAACTGATGCCCAAACCGACTGAGGTGCGCAATTGACTCAACTCAACCGACTGATCAGGGGCAAACACGTTACCCATGTCATAAAAAGTATACAAACGCAAACTTCTGTCGTTGCCCGCACCTGGGAATGGCATTTGCAACTCAGAGTTGACCGTGATCTTGCGAGAGCCACCGACCACGTAAGACGTTCCGCTGGTCAACGCATTGGTGTTCACGACGCGTTTCCCCAAGCTCCCAGGCGAGAAGCCGCGAACTGATCCCAATCCGCCCGATGTGTAGTATTTGAAAAGCGGGAACTCTTGGCCATTCAAGCCAAAGCCCCAACCCAACTCAGAGTTGAAAGCAAAGGTGTATTGCTTTGAAAGCGGAATGTATTGCTGATATTGAGCGCCAACCTTGGCATATCGCAATTCGCCCGACGCACTGGTTTCAGAGTTCAAGCGAAGGAAACGTCCTGAAGAAGGATTCAAATAGTTGTCGCGACTATCTCGTGCCCATCCAACGGTCATTGGATACGCTCTTGTTGTGTGCCCAAATTTGTTGATGTAGTCGGTGTAAATGTCAGGCAAATACAAGCCTTCAACAATCTGAGTGTTTTCATAGCCCATGCCCACATAGACACGATCCAATTCAGTCACAGGCACGCCAAAACTCAATGAAGCACCCGTGGTGATCATTTGGTAGTCACCTTGCACCAACGTTGAGTAAGGGCGATTGACGCGGTGGTAATAGCTGACCGTTCTGGATACGCCATCTTCGGTGAAATAAGGATCAGTTTCGCTGATCACATACATGCGATTGAGTGAGCTGGTATTGACTTGCAAGCCCACGTTTTGGCCTGAGCCAAAGATGTTGTCTTGTTGAATACCAAACATGAATGTCAAGTGCTCAAGGCTTGAGTAACCTGCGCCAACGTTGAGCATGCCGGTTGGTTTTTCAGTCACATTGACATTCAAATCCACTTGATCTTGCGTACCAGCAACCTCTTGGGTGTCCAACTCCACATCTTTGAAATAACCCAATCGCTGGATACGATCTTTTGAGAGCTTGATTTTTTGACCGTCATACCAAGCTGCTTCGGTTTGGCGCATTTCTCGGCGCACGATTTGATCGCGGGTTTTGGTGTTGCCCACAATGTTGATTCGGCGAACATAAGCGCGTCGGGCGGGATCGGCCACCAAAACCAACTTCACGCGATTGTTTTCGCGATCAATTTCAGGGCGCGCTTCGGTGCGTGCAAACGCAAAGCCAAAATCAGCAAAGAAATCGTTGAATGCCTTGGTTGTTTTCACCACATCATCGATGTTGTAGGGCTTACCTACTTTGATGTTGACCAAGGATTTGAATTCGTTGTCTTTGTTGAGGTAATAGCCTTCCAGCGCCACCTCAGAAACAATGAACACATTGCCTTCTGTGATGTTGATGGTGATGGAAATGTCTTGTTTGTTAGGCGAAATAGCCACTTGCGTGGAGTCAACTCTGAACTCCAAAAATCCGCGGGATTGGTACCACGCGCGCAATGTTTCCAAATCGGCATTGAGCTTGGTGCGAGAGTAACGGTCTGACTTGGTGTACCAGCTCAACCAATTGCCAACGTTTTGATCGAGTTGGCCCAACAGCGTTTTTTCAGAAAACGCATTGGCGCCCACAATTCGGATTTCTTTGATCTTGGCCAAATCACCTTCAACCACGGTGAAAGACAGATTCACTCGGTTGCGCTCAATTGGCGTGATGGTCGTGATGACTTCTGCGCCATACAAGCTGCGATTGACGTATTGACGCTTGAGTTCTTGTTCAGCCCGATCGGCCAAGGCTTTGTCAAACGGGCGCCCTTCCGACAAGCCGATGTCTTTGAGGGCTTTGCTTAAAACGTCCTTGTCAAATTCTTTGGTGCCGATGAAGTCAACTTTGGCAATGGTGGGACGCTCTTCAACAATCAACACGATCACATCGTCGTTGAGTTCGATGCGGACATCTTTGAACAAACCCAAGGCAAACAAGCTGCGAATCGCCGCAGCGCCTTTTTCTTCGTTGTATTGATCGCCCACACGAAATGGAATGGAAGCAAAGACGGTTCCTGGCTCGACGCGCTGAAGCCCTTCAACACGAATATCTTTGACGGTAACCGGATCTGCCGCCCACACATTAAGGCTGAGCAACGCCACAAAGAGCATCGTGAAAAAACGACGCAAAAAAGAAGCCCGCAAAGAAGTTGAAAACATATTCATGTGTTTTGTGTAGGAAAGCGTTTGTTTAAAACAACTTCAACCAACCCATTCTTTCGAGGTCGTTGAAAAAGGTAAAAATCATCAGCGCAACAATCAGGCACAAGCCAATTCGTTGCATAAAACCAAGCGCAGCAGAAGACAGTGGTCGCCCACGTACCGCCTCCAAAAGATAATACATCAGGTGTCCGCCATCGAGCATTGGCAACGGCAGCATGTTTAAAACAAATAGGCTCACGCTGATCAGCGCCAAGTAAGACAAATAGGCAGTCCAGCCCATTTCAGCGGCTTGGCCTGCGAACTCAGCGACACCTAAAGGTCCGGTCAGGCTTTTGGCCGACGCTTCACCGATCAACATTTGCCACAGCCCATTGGCCGTCATGGCCGTGATGGCAAACGTGCGCTCAAGGCCTTTGCTCAGCGCTTCAAAAAAGCCGTACTCAACCCAAACCTGTTCAGGACGGGCTCCGATTTGTACGCCCACACGACCGATGTAGCCGCCGTCTGTGGCCACACGCGCTGGTGTGATTTCTAAATTCAGCACACCTTCATGCGGCCGCTCGATTTCCCAAACTTGCTGCGAAGGCGCGGAGAACTCGCCGCTGTGACGAATGAATTGGCGCAGCGCGGTGGCGTCGTTGAAGCTTTGTCCATCGATGCGCAGCACGCGATCGCCAGGCAACAACCCAGCGATTTCTGCCGGCGTTGACTTTTGCACTTGACCCAAAACCGGTGCACTCAAAGCGGAGGAAATACCCAGCGCGTCGAGTCCTTGCAAGTTCTTGGGATCAAAAGCTGCAATCGTGATCCAACGCGGGCGACTTGTTTGAGCTGACATGACCTGCAATGCGCTGGCTTGGCTGCCAAAGTCCTGATTCAAAGCCCACCACCGCAGATCTTCCATGGACGCAATGGTTTGCGCATCGGCTTGAGTGCTACCCGCTGCCAAAATTGTGTCGCCACTTTTCAAACCTGCTACGTGAGCCGCCGAACCCATTTGAGGCATCGCAATGACGGCTTTGGTTTCAAACTGCCCCGACCAGAAAACTGTGCTTGTCAAAAAGATCGCCAACACAAGATTGGCCACGGGTCCCGCTAAAACAACCAACGACCGCACCCACAAAGGCTTGGCGTCTAAAGCCATCGCGCGTTGTTCGGGAGCCAGGTTTGCGTCTTGGCTATCCAACATCCGAACGTAACCGCCCAAGGGAATGGCACCGATGGCGAATTCAATCTCTTGCCCATGTTGTTGACTGCGCCAAGTCAACAAAGCAGGACCAAAGCCAATCGAGAACTTTTCAACGCGCACCCCAAACGCAACGGCCACGCGGTAATGCCCCCACTCGTGCACCGTGATCAGAATGGCCAAAGCCAAGACAAAGGCCAACGCGGTCACGCGCGCATCCTTTGGATTTGGCTGTTTGCACACGCCCGAGCTTGCGCATCCAAAGCCAACAAGTCTTGCAAACTTGAAGGGTGCGAAGGTTGGCATGTTTCTAGGGTGGACACATTGACCGCGTGGATCTGATCAAAGCGAATTTTTTTGTCCAAGAAGGCAGCGACGGCCTCTTCGTTGGCCGCATTCAAAACTGCTGTCGAACCCACTGGCGCGCGCAGGGCTTGCCAAGCCAAATGAATGCCAGCAAAACGCTGCGCATGTCCGTTGTCGTCTAAGGACTCAAAAGTCATGGCGGGCAGTTTTTTGAAGTCCAATGTTTGGGCGCCAGAGGTGATGCGCTCGGGCCAACTCAAGCCATAAGCGATGGGCACACGCATGTCCGGCGTACCCAACTGAGCGACCACCGATGTGTCGCGGTACTGCACCATCGAGTGAATGATGCTTTGCGGGTGAATGACGACTTCCAGCCGCTCGGGCGGCAAGCCAAACAAATAGCGCGCTTCAATGACTTCCAGCGCTTTGTTCATCATCGTGGCGGAGTCGACCGAAATTTTTCGTCCCATGACCCAATTGGGATGGGCGCAGGCTTGCTCGGGGGTTACGTCTTTGAGTGTCTCCAATGCGCGTGTGCGAAAAGGTCCGCCCGACGCGGTCAGGATGATTTTTTCAACCCGAGCCTCCCACGTGTTGGCGTCCTCAGGCAGCGATTGAAAGATCGCAGAATGTTCGCTGTCAATCGGCAGCAAGGTCGCGCCGCCCGTCTTGACTGCTGACATGAAAACGTCGGCTCCGACCACCAAGGCTTCCTTGTTGGCAAGCAACAAGCGCTTGCCTGCATGCGCCGCGGCCAAGCAAGGCGACAAACCAGCCGCACCGACGATCGCAGCCATCACCATGTCCACATCAGGATGCGACGACACATCGTCCAAAGCTTGTGCGCCACTCAAAACCTGAGTCGCCAAACCCTCTGCTTTGATTTTTTCTTGCAACAGCACTGCGGCTTGTGGTTGAGCCATCACCGCAAAAGTTGGTTTGAATTGCGCGCATTGACGAAGCATCAAATCGACTTGACTTGCGCCCGTCAACGCAAAAACTTCAAAACGATCTGGATGCCGCGAAATCACATCCAGCGTATTCACACCGATCGAACCTGTCGATCCCAATACGGTCATGCGTTGCACGGTGGCACTCATGGCGTTCGATTTCAAACGGCTTGCGCCAACATCAAAGCCAAAGGCAATGTGGGCAACAACGCATCGACTCGGTCAAGCACACCGCCATGTCCAGGCAAGAGTTGACTGCTGTCTTTCATGCCAGCGCTTCGCTTGACCAAAGATTCCACCAAGTCACCGACCACGCTCATGGCCACCAAGAACAACACGCCAACCACCAACAAGATCACGCCGCGAGACTGCAAGCGCGAATACAAACTCAGGCTGCCCCAATCCATTTGCTGATCCAACAGCAACCAGACCGCCGCGAGCAACAAAACCCCAACCATGCCACCCCAAACGCCTTCCCAGCTTTTACCAGGGCTGATGTGCAAAGCCAATTTGCGCCGACCGAAAGCACGACCACAAAAATATGCGGCCACATCGGCCATCCAAACCAACAGCAGCACAGAGAGCAAAAAGTTGGTGCCCATCACCTTGGCTTGGTACATGGCCAACCAAGTCAGGGACAAGGCTGCAATGCCTACCACCAAACGCACAGAGCGGGCGATGCGTGCCCAACCTTCAACGCCTTTGCGCATGAGGTGCGCTCCCACCAACACCCACGCAGCACCCGTGGCCATCCAGAGGGTTTCGGTGGTTTGGTAGGCCAACTTGTTGGCCCAAAAAACCAAACACACCAACAAACACGCCGCTCCCGTGCGCAAGGCACCTCGCATGCCCAACCCATTCAGACGCCCCCACTCCCAAGCACCTGCGGCAATCAAGACCAAGGTCAAAGCCGCCAAAGGCTCAGCGCTGGACGCAAACAGCGCTGGCAGCAGCAGCGCAACAAGGACTAAGGCGGTGATGATGCGTTGCTTGAGCATGAAGTGGCTCAAACCGCCATGATGTCTTGCTCTTTGCCGGCCACGACTTTGTCGATGTCAGCAATGTGCTTGTCTGTGAATTTTTGGATTTCTGCTTCGGCGCGTTTTTGATCGTCTTCAGAAGCCAGTTTGTCTTTGACCAGTTTTTTGATCGCTTCATTGCCGTCGCGACGCAAATTGCGCACTGCAACTTTTGCGTTTTCGCCTTCGGAGCGAACCACTTTGGTCAACTCTTTGCGTCGCTCTTCGGACATGGGCGGCATGGGCACACGAATCAACTCGCCCATGGACGATGGGTTCAAACCCAAATCGCTGTCTCGAATGGCTTTTTCAATCTTGGGCGCCATTTGCTTTTCCCAAGGCTGCACGCTGATCGTGCGGGCATCCAACAAGGACACATTGGCCACTTGGCTCAATGGCACCATGGAGCCGTAGTAATCGACTTGCACCGTGTCCAACAAAGCTGGGCTGGCACGACCGGTGCGGATTTTGGTCAGGCTGTTGCTCAAGGCTGCAACCGATTGACCCATTTTGGTTTCGGTGTTCTTTTTGATGTCTGCAATCGTCATGTGTTTCTCCTCAATCAGACGTGCACCAAAGTGCCTTCGTCCTCGCCCATCACGACGCGCTTGAGCGCGCCATTTTTAAATATTGAAAAAACCTTCACAGGCAATTTTTGATCACGGCACAAGGCAAAAGCCGTGGCGTCCATGATGCCCAGATTTTTGCTGATCGCTTCGTCAAAACTCAAAGCTGCGTAGCGCGTTGCACTCGGATCTTTCTTGGGATCTGCCGTGTAAACACCATCAACTTTGGTGGCTTTGAGCACCATTTCAGCACCAATCTCAGCCCCGCGCAAAGCTGCGGCGGTGTCGGTGGTGAAAAACGGATTGCCCGTGCCAGCTGCAAAAACCACCACTTTGCCCTCTTCCAAGTACTGAAGTGCTTTGGGGCGAACGTAAGGCTCGACCACTTGGTCAATTGCGATGGCCGACATCACGCGCGCTGTGACGCCCGCTTTTTGCATCGTGTCGGCCAATGCCAATGAATTCATGACCGTTGCCAACATGCCCATGTAGTCTGCCGTTGCTCGGTCCATGCCCACGGAGCCGCCCGCGACGCCGCGAAAAATATTGCCGCCACCAATCACAACCGCCACTTCCACGCCCAACTTGATGACTTCAGCCACCTCGTCCACGATGCGAACAATCGTGACTCGGTTGATCCCGAATGCATCGTCACCCATCAACGCTTCACCGGACAGCTTGAGCAAAATGCGTTTGTGGGCTGGCTGGATGTTTGTCATGGGCATGGCTCCTTGTGCGTGATGTGATGAAAAATTTTGTCGTTCAGATATTAAAAAGGGAGCCACAGCTCCCTTGGTCGTCGATCAAGCAGCCTGTTTGGCAGCGGCAACTTGCGCCGCCACTTCAGCAGCAAAGTCATCGACTTTCTTCTCGATACCCTCGCCCACCACATACAGAGTGAACGATTTAACTTGCGTGTTTGCAGCCTTGAGCATTTGCTCGACGGTTTGCTTGTCGTTTTTGACGAAAGTTTGGTTGAACAAAGACACTTCTTTGAGGTATTTTTGAACCGCGCCGTCGATCATTTTGTTGACGATGTCAGCAGGTTTGCCAGACTCAGCCGCCTTGGCTTGGGCCACTGAACGCTCTTTTTCGATCAAGTCAGCAGGCACATCGTTGCTGGTCAAGGCCACGGGTTTCATGGCTGCGACGTGCATGGCAACGTCTTTGGCGGCCACTTCAGAGCCTTCGAACTCGACCACGACGCCAATGCGTGTGCCGTGCAAGTAAGCAGCCAAGCTGTTGGCGCCTTCAAAGCGTTTGAAGCGGCGAAAGCTCATGTTCTCACCGATTTTGCCAATCAACCCCTTGCGCACGTCTTCCAACGTGGGGCCAAAGCTGTCTTGGCTGTAAGGCAATGCGCCCAAGGCTTCAACGTTGGCGGGGTTGTGTTTGGCCACCAACTCAGCAGCAGCTTGTGCCATCGCCAAGAAGCTGTCATTTTTGGTCACGAAGTCGGTTTCGCAGTTGACTTCCAACAAGGCGCCTGTGTTGCCACTGATGAAGCTGGTGACCACGCCTTCGGCGGTCACGCGAGAAGATGCTTTGCCTGCTTTGCTGCCCAGTTTGACACGCAACAACTCTTCGGCTTTGGCCATGTCGCCATCGGCTTCGGTCAAGGCTTTTTTGCACTCCATCATGGGGGCGTCGGTTTTAGCACGCAGTTCAGCGACCATGCTTGCGGTAATAGCTGCCATTTATTTCTCCGTATTCAATTCAGTTCAAAAATTCAGGTGTGAAAAAGGGGCTGCACGAGCCCCTTCTCCGCGTTGAGCAAAGGGCTTAAGCAGAAACTTCGACGAATTCGTCGGCTTCGGCAACGGCTTTGACCACATCGTTGACGGCGTTGGCACGGCCTTCGAGGATGGCATCAGCAATACCGCGAGCGTACAAAGTCACCGCTTTGGAAGAGTCGTCGTTACCTGGGATGACGTAGTCCACGCCTTCGGGTGAGTGGTTGGAATCGACCACGCCGATCAAAGGAATGCCCAGTTTTTTGGCTTCAGCGATGGCAATTTTGTGATAACCGACGTCGATCACAAAAATAGCATCAGGCAAAGTGGCCATGTCTTGGATGCCGCCGATGTCTTTTTCGAGTTTTTCGATTTCACGTTTGAACATGAGTTGCTCTTTTTTGGACAAAGCGTCCAAACCAGCTTCTTGCTGAGCTTTCATGTCCTTCAAGCGTTTGATGGAAGTCTTGACGGTTTTGAAGTTGGTGAGCATGCCGCCCAACCAACGTTGGTCCACGAAAGGAACGCCAGCGCGCTGAGCTTCAGCAGCCACGATTTCGCGCGATTGGCGTTTTGTACCGACCATCAACACGGTGCCGCGGTTCGCAGCAATTTGCTTCACGAACTTGGTGGCCTCTTGGAACATCGGCAAAGATTTTTCCAAGTTGATGATGTGAATTTTGTTGCGGTGGCCGAAGATGAACGGAGCCATCTTGGGGTTCCAGAAGCGGGTTTGGTGACCAAAGTGAACGCCGGCTTCCAGCATTTCGCGCATTGTTACTGACATGTAGTTACTCCAAAGGTTGAGTCTAAAATTCAGCCCGTCATCACCGCGAGTTCATGTGAACTGTTGGCAACACCTTGTGTGGGCTGATTTGCGGATGACGTCTTTGCCAATGAGCAAAACAACATGGATTGCCTTGCTCAGGAAAAACCCGATGATTCTAGCACGAAACACAACCCGCTTGGCTTTTATGAAGCTTAACTTTTGCCTATGAAAGTTGCAGTCATTGGAGCCGGCATCGCAGGCATTGCGACAGCCTACGAATTAGCCGCTCAAAACCACGATGTCAGCGTTTTTGAACGCCACAGCGCCAGCGCGGAAGAATGCAGCTTTGCCAATGCAGGCATCATTTCGCATTACGAATCCGCACCTTGGACGCGCCCCGGCTTGGGTTGGGACATGTTTGCCAGCCTCTTTAAAAGCCAAGCGCCCACCCGACTGCTCAAACTGCGTTGGCAAGAACTCAAATGGCTCAAAAAATGCCGCCAATTCAGCCACGTGGAAGCCTTTGAGTCGAATTTCAAACAATTGATTCAGCTGTCGCAATACAGCCAAGCCTGCTTGCACCAGTTGCGCCAGCAATTGCGTTTTGAATACGACCAAAGTCAAGGCCATTTGGTGTTGTTGCGCGAACAAGACGACGAACTCGCCAGCGAAATGGCGTTGGATGTGTTGCGCGAAGTGGGGCTGAATTTCAAAATTCTTGGGCCACAAGAAGCCCGCGAAATCGAACCCGCCCTCAACCCCGAAACGCCCATTCATCAAGCCATTTACTTTCCGGAAGACGAAACGGGCAATTGCCGTCAATTCACGTTGTTGCTCAAAGGCGTCTGCGAATCGATGGGGGTGAATTTTCATTTCAACACCGCAGTTCAACGCATCGAACCCGGCAGCAAACCCCGAGTTGTGCTGGCTGACAAAACACAGACCTTTGATGCGGTGGTGATTTGCGCTGGTCTGGCCAGCAGCGCGCTGCTCAAACCTCTGGGACTGAAAGTTCCAATGGCTGCCATGCACAGCTATGCCATCAGCGCCTCGGTTCGCGAGCCTTTGGACGCGCCCAAAAGCAGCGTCATGGACGAACACCACAAGGTCACCATCACACGCTTGGGGCAACGGGTTCGCATCAGTGGCGCGCGCGAGATTGGCGCAACCAACAAGCACCTCGACGCCAGCTTAAAAATGCTCTACCAAGTGCTGGACGATTGGTTTCCGGGTGCGGCTCGGATTCAAGACAACATCCAAGTTTGGAAAGGCGCCTACCCCGTGCTGGCAGACAGCAAACCCATTTTGGGTGCAACGCCTGCTGCCGGGGTTTGGGTCAACATGGGGCACGGCCTGAGCGCTTGGACGCAGGCTTGCGGTAGCGCCCGGGTGGTGGCGCGACAAATTTCAGATCGACAAGACGAAATCGATGTCAGCGGGATGGGCTTGAATCGTTTTTACAAACGCAAATGACGCCTCAAGTCTCACGCTCCATTGCAATCCAAGCCAATCAACACTGGCCCTTGCACAGCGTTGCCGCCACACGCGCCATGGAGGCCCAACTTCAAGCCCAACTGCCCGCTCACACGTTGATGCAACGCGCTGGCTTGGCCAGCGCGCAATTGGCCTTGGCCATTGCGCCACATGCTCAAAACATTTGGATCGCCTGCGGGCCAGGCAACAACGGCGGCGATGGATTGGAGGCCGCGATCCATCTCACGCGCTGGGGCAAGCAAGTTGCCGTGAGTTGCGTCAGCGACTTCACATCTGCCCCAAACGATGCACAAAAAGCTTATCAACGCGCGCAAGCAGCTGGCGTGACATTTCAAGACCAAGCGCCCTCGCATTTTGATTTGGCCATTGACGCACTGCTGGGCATTGGCGGTCACTCGCGACCAACGGGTCTGATGGCGCAATGGCTGGATCTCATGCTGGATACCGACGCTCCCGTTTTGTGCCTTGACGTCCCCAGCGCGCTCATGGCCGACACCGGTCAATGGCTGCACAAACCACTTCGTGCGCGCGCAAGTCAGCGACACACCTTGAGCTTTTTAACCCTCAAGCCTGGTTTGTTCACTGCCGATGGCCGCGATGCAGCGGGAACCATTTGGTTCAATCCGTTGGGCCAAACTTGGCCTCATGCGCCAGCACAAGCCGTGTTGCAAAGCCACACGTCAACGCGTTCGCGGCTGTTGACGCACAACACACACAAGGGCAATTTTGGAGATGTGCAGGTGGTGGGCGGCGAAAACGGCATGACGGGTGCTGCCGTGCTGGCAGGCATTGCGGCATTGCATGCCGGAGCGGGTCGTGTGTTTTTGGGGCTTTTTGACCATGCGGCGCAAGCGAGCATCAGCGCCGCGCATCCTTGCTTGATGGTGCGTGATTGGCAAGACCTGCCCACACTCACCACGCAAACGGTGGTGTGCGGGTGCGGTGGCGGCAATTCTGTTCAACAAGCGCTCCCTACCCTGCTCTCCAAAGCTGCGCATTTGGTGTTGGATGCCGACGCGCTCAACGCCTTGGCGCAAGACTCCCAACTGCAAACGCTGCTCACACACCGAAACGCCAAGCAACGGCCTACTGTGCTCACGCCGCACCCTTTGGAAGCAGCGCGCTTGTTGGGCCTCTCAACTTCTGAAGTTCAAGCAAATCGACTTTTACACGCGCAAAACTTGGCCAATCGCTTTCAATGCGTGGTGGTGTTGAAAGGCGCGGGAAGCATCATCGCCAGCCCCAACACCACGCCCGTCATCAATCCAACAGGCAACGCCTTGCTTGCCACCGCGGGTACGGGTGATGTGCTGGCTGGTTTGATCGGCGCTCGGCTTGCCCAGGGTCAAAGTGCTTGGGAGGCCGCCTGCAGCGCTGTGTTTGATCATGGACTGTGCGCAGAAAAATGGCCGCATGATGCGGCCACTTTAGATGCCGCTCAACTGGCGGCTTGCTTGCGCTGAACTGCGTCAGCGTGGGCGACGATTTTTGGTCGCGCCGCCTTTCTTGGCTTTGGATTTGGTCGGTTTGGCATGCGCTTTGCCAGTGCTTTTGCCTGCCACATTTTTCAGCGATGCTCTGAAATTGCCTTTGACTGGCTTGTCAAATTCACGATCCGACTTACCCGGTTTGCTGGATTTGGTGGAGCGCAGCAAATCATCTTCGCCTTCGTTGACCAAACGAAAATCGATTTTGCGTCCATCCAAATCAACGCGACTGACTTGCACACGCACGCGTGAACCAATCGCGTAGCGAATGCCCGTGCGTTCTCCGCGCAACTCTTGGCGGGTTTCGTCGAAGCGGAAATATTCGCCCCCCAGCTCTGTGATGTGAACCAAGCCCTCGACATACATCGCGTCCAAGGTCACAAACAAGCCAAAACCTGTGGCCGCGGTGACCACGCCACCAAACTCTTCTCCCAAATGCTCACGCATGTACTTGCACTTGAGCCAAGCTTCAACATCGCGACTGGCTTCGTCGGCACGACGCTCGTTCGCGCTGCAATGCAAGCCCGCAGCCTCCCACGCTTGTTGATCGGGGTTGAGACGACGGG
The DNA here is from genome assembly GCA_903925445.1 of uncultured Burkholderiales bacterium. Taxonomy (GTDB): domain Bacteria; phylum Pseudomonadota; class Gammaproteobacteria; order Burkholderiales; family Burkholderiaceae_C; genus Limnohabitans. The sequence continues at coordinate 13,070 of CAIYFE010000071.1, forward strand.
TTTGCGGCGGTTGATCTTCATCGTCTTTTTTGCGCGAAGCCAAACGACGCGCCAGCTTGGCATGCGCTTCGCCTGGTGTGGGCAATGCGGGCAGTTGATAACGCTGCTTGTTCAAAATCGCTTTGATCACGCGGTGCACCAACAAGTCGGGGTAGCGGCGAATGGGGCTGGTGAAGTGCGTGTAGGCCTCAAACGCCAAACCAAAGTGCCCACTGTTGATGGGCGTGTAAATGGCCTGCTGCATCGAGCGCAGCAACATGGCGTGAATTTGTTGCGCGTCGGGGCGCTCTTTGGTGGCCTCGGCAATCGCTTGGAATTCAGCGGGCTTGGGATCGTCGCTGATGGTCATGCCCACGCCTGTGGTTTTGAGGTAGGCGCGCAAAATTTCTTTTTTCTCGGGCGTGGGACCCTCGTGAACGCGAAACAAACCTGGGTGCTTGCTTTGCAAAATGAAGTCGGCGCTGCACACGTTGGCAGCCAGCATGGCCTCTTCGATCAAACGGTGGGCGTCGTTGCGAACGCGGGGCACGATTTTTTCGATACGCCCGTTGTCATCGCACACGATTTGTGTTTCGGTGGTCTCAAAATCCACCGCACCTCGCACGCGACGCGCCTTGAGCAAAGCCCCGTAAACATCGTGCAGGTTGATCAAATCATTGACACGCGCTTTGCGTGTGGCAGCTTCAGGCCCACGGGTGTTGGCCAAAATAG
>CAIYFE010000072.1 GCA_903925445.1 uncultured Burkholderiales bacterium
AATTTTTAAAAAATTTACTTAAAACCAAGTTGTGGATAACTTTGTGGTTTTCAAGTGTTTGATTTATTTGGGTGCTGCGACAGTGACCAAAGCAGGGCGCAACACGCGCTCGGCAATCAAGTAGCCTTTTTGCAGCACGTTGACCACGGTGTTGGCTTCTTGCTCTGCGGGCACCACGCTGATGGCTTGGTGCTGCGCGGGATCAAACTTGGTGCCTGCGGCCGGGTTGATGGCGATGACTTTGTTGCGATCCAAGGCGCTGATGAGTTGGCGCAAGGTGGCTTCAGCGCCTTCGCGAATTTGTTCGGGGGTGGCGTTTTGGACGGCCAAACCGGCTTCTAGGCTATCGACCACGGGCAGCAAGCTGTCGGCAAAACTCTCCAGCGCAAATTTGCGGGCTTTGGAGACTTCTTCGTCGGCGCGGCGACGGGCGTTTTGCACTTCGGCTTGACCCCGGATGTATTGGTCTTGCAATTCGCTCGCCTTGGCTTGCAAGGCAGCAATTTCGGCTTGCGCCGCAGCCAAAGGATCAAGGGCTTGTGCGGCTGCATCGGCGGCTGTGGCCTGATGCTCTTCGCCGGAGGGCGTGGTGGAAGCGGTGTTGTCTGACATTTTTGAAGAGTGAATCAATGATTTCAGCGGAATTGGGGGCGATTCAACCCTAATTCAAGAGGGGATTTGCAAAAAAAGAGCCCGACTTGGGGCTCTTGGGCTTGCGTTGGCGGTGGGTTTACTCGACGTTGAGCAATTCCACATCAAATTTAAGGGTCGCATGGGGCGGAATGACGCCACCTGCGCCGCGCGCGCCGTAGCCCAATTCGGGGGGAATGATGAGCGTGCGTTGACCGCCGATCTTCATGCCGGCCACGCCTTCGTCCCAGCCTTTGATGACCCAACCCGCGCCCAGCGGAAAGTCAAAGGGCTCGTTGCGGTCCACGCTAGAGTCAAATTTTTCGCCTTGTTCGCCGTTTTCAAACAGCCAGCCGGTGTAGTGGACGGTGACGTGTTGGCCTTTTTGGGCGGCCTCGCCTGTGCCTTCCAAGGTGTCGGTGAATTGCAGGCCGGAGGGGGTGGTGTTCATGCAGGGGCTTTCGATGGAATTTATGTAAAGCCCGCGATTTTAGAGGCCTCGCCCAGCCCAGCTCAGACGCTGTCGGTTTGGTAGATTTTTTTCAAAAGACGGGTCAGTGTTTTTTGTTCTGCGGCGCTGAGTCGCTCGACCACGCTCAAATCGGATTGCATGGCGCAGGCCTCGGCGGCTTGCATCAGGGTTTCGCCCTCGGCGGTCAGCGACAAGCCCGTGGCGCGTCCGTCGGTCGGATGGGGTTTGCGCTGAATGAGTTGGCGTTTTTCAAATGTTTTGAGAAACACCACCATGTTGGGCGGCAAGATGTTGAGCTCATTGCACAACTGGCGCGAGGTGACGCCGGGGTTGTGACGGATCAAGGACAGCACCGAAAAATCGACCGGGCGCAAGTCAAATGGCGCCATGCGCTCCATGAAGCGGGCAATGATGGTGAGCGCTGCTCGGCGCGCGTTGTAACCGAGCAGGGTTTCAAGGTAAGCGGTGTCTAAGGGGTCTTTCATGCAGCGTGGAATTGTCGCCGAATGATCTGGGCGCGCATGTCAAATTCGGGCAGCACCCAGTTGTGCAATGCGCGCATGGGGTCTTGCCAGCGCGGGGTGTCGCTGCCGGGCGTGGCCGCAATGCGCGTCCAAGCCCATGCCAGCAACGCCAAGCTGCTCAGTCGCAAAAAGTCGCCTGCAATCCAGTTCAGCGTCAACGCGCCGTCGGGGCGTTGTTGCACGCCCAAGGCTTCTTGGCTGATGGCGCGCAGTTGGTCAAACATGGTGCGTGTGTGTTGTTCGTGTTGGCTGGCTCCCAACGATTGGCTCAACTCATCGAGCAGACCGTTGAGGGCTTGGGCGCCATCGGGCAAGACTTTGCGCATGAGCAAATCGATGGCCTGAATTTCGTTGGTGCCTTCGTAAATCATGGCGATGCGCGCATCGCGCACGTTTTGTTCGATGCCCCATTCGCTCACGTAGCCGTGGCCACCAAACACTTGCAGGCAGTGGCTGGCGCCTTCAAACCCTTGGTCGGTACAGGCCGCTTTGAGCACGGGGGTGAGCAGGGCGCACCAGCGTTGCGCCGAGGCGCGTTGGTGGGCATCGGGGTGGTGTTTGGCCTGATCCAGCGCTAAACCAGTTTGGTAGGCCAAGACGCGTGAGCCATCGATCCAAGCACGTTGGGTGTGCAAGATGCGCTGCATGGCCGGGTGTTCGATGATGAGGTCAGCGGCTTCGGTGCTTTTTTCACCCGCGCGGCGGGGGGCGCGCATTTGACGGCGCTCGTGGGCGTAGGCGTCGGCTTTTTGCCAAGCCGCGTCCAGCAAGCCCACGCCTTGCAAGGCGACGTGCAAGCGGGCGGAGTTCATCATGACAAACATGGCGTTGAGGCCTTTGCCAATTTCGCCAATCAACCAGCCTTGGGCTTCGTCAAAGCGCATGACGCAAGTGGGGCTGCCGTGGATGCCCATTTTTTCTTCGATGCGTTCGCAATGCACCGCACTGCGTGAGCCATCGGGGTAGAACTTGGGCACCAAAAACAAGGACAACCCTTTGGGGCCAGGCGGGGCATCGGGCAAACGCGCCAACACCAAATGCACGATGTTGTCGGTCAAGTCGTGTTCACCGCTGGAGATGAAGATTTTGGTGCCACTGATGCGGTAAGAGCCATCGGCTTGTGCCAGCGCTTTGGTGCGCGCCAAACCCAAATCGCTGCCAGCGTGGGGTTCGGTCAAACACATGGTGGAGAGCCATTCACCGGTGGCCAACTTGTCGATGTATTGCGATTTGAGGCTGTCGCTGGCGTGGTGTTTCACGCATTCGTAGGCGCCGTGCAAGATGCCAGGCGCCATGGTCCAGCCGTGGTTGGCTGCAGAGAGCCATTCGTACAACACGCTGTCGAGCACCGCGGGCAAGCCTTGACCGCCATCTTCGGTGGCGCTGGAAATGGAGGCCCAACCCGCTTGCCAAAACGCTTGGTAAGCGTCTTTGAAGCCGGGCGGCATGGTGACGTGTCCATCGTGCCACTGGGCACCTACTTCGTCGCCGACTCGGTTGAGTGGTGCAATGTGGTCAGCAACAAATTTGCCTGCTTCTTCCAAGACTTGGTGCATCAAGTCGGCATCGACTTCGGCGAAGTTGGGCAACTCGGCAATGCGTTGGGGCGCATGCAGCACATCGTTCAAGATGAATTGCACGTCGTGCAAACGGGGCTGGTAGTGGCTCATGAATCAAGCAGCTTGTTTGGCTGCGCCCAAGTAGGTGTCGATGACGCGCTCGTCTTGTGCCAATTGAGCGGCGGGGCCGTGCAGGCTGATGTCGCCCATCTCCAGCACGTAGCCATGATCGGCAACGGCCAAAGCGGCGCGGGCGTTTTGTTCGACCAACACAATCGTCACACCGGTGGTGCGCAAGGTTTGGATGATGCTGAAAATTTCTTTCACGATCAAAGGCGCAAGACCCAAGCTGGGTTCATCCAACATGAGCACGTCGGGGCGTGACATCAACGAGCGACCCACCGCCAGCATTTGACGTTCACCGCCAGACAGCGTGCCGGCCAATTGGTCGCGGCGTTCTTTGAGGCGAGGGAACAAGTCAAACACCTCGTCCATCGTGGCACGCCAGTTGGCGTTGCCCAAGCGCATTTGGCGAAATCCGCCCAATTCCAAGTTGTCTTGAACCGTCATGGTGCCAAACAACTCACGTTTTTCGGGAACCAGCGCAATGCCCATGAGCACGCGTTCTTCCAGACTCATGGCGCTGATGTCTTGGCCTTTGTAAAAGAGCTGGCCGCGAATGGGCAGCAAGCCCATCAAGCTGTTGAGCAGGGTCGATTTGCCCGCACCATTGGGGCCGATCACGGTGATGACTTGCCCGGCTGCGGCGGCGAAGTTCAGCCCGTGCAGCACTTCGGCTTTGCCGTAACCGGCGCGTAAATCGCGCACTTCAAGCAAGGGTGTTGTCATGGCCAGTCTTTCAGTGTTCTGTGCCCAAGTAGGCGGCGCGCACCACGGGGCTTTGTTGGATTTCTTGCGGAGTGCCTTGGGTGAGCAAGGTGCCAAACTCCATCACCACCAAGTGGTCGCACACTTGCATGACCAAGTCCATGTCGTGTTCGACCAGCAAGATGCTCACACCTTCGTCGCGCAACTGGCGCAAGACGTTGGCGAGGTTTTGTTTTTCTTTGTGACGCAGGCCAGCCGCTGGCTCGTCCAGCAGCAGCAAGGCTGGATCGGCGCATAAAGCGCGGGCGATTTCCATCAGGCGTTGCGGACCCATGGCCAAGTTGCCAGCCAACTCGTGCATGGCGTGACCCATGCCAATGCGCTCGAGTTGACGCTGTGCCTCTTTGAACAAGCGTTGCTCTTCGGCTTGGTTGGTGCGCAACATGCCCGACAACACACCACGATGGCTGCGGCTGTAGGCGCCCATTGCCACGTTTTCCAGCACGGTCATGTCAGGAATCATCTTGACGTGCTGAAAAGTACGCGCCATGCCACGGCGAGCAATTTCGCGCGAAGGCAGCGCACTGATTTTTTCGCCCCGATAGACCACCGCGCCCGAGGTCAAATCAAGCACGCCCGTGATCAAGTTGAAGGTGGTGGATTTGCCCGCACCGTTGGGCCCAATCAAGCCAACGATTTGCTGCGATTTGATTTGAAAGCTGATGTCGTTGACCGCCACCAAGCCGCCAAATTGTTTGCGAATGCCTTGCACATCGAGCACCAACTCGCCCGCTGCGGGTTTGCTGCGCTCGGGCAGGGCGTCGGCGTTGTGCCAGTTTTCAGCTCTGTTTTGGCGTGGCATGAAGCGCGCCACCAACGACCACAAGCCATCAGGCAAGTACTTGAGCACCAAGACCAACACGATGCCAAACACAATCACTTCGTAGCTGCCGCTGGTGCCAATCAAGCGCGGCAACAGCACTTGCAAATAGTCGTCCAGCAATTTGACCAAGCCCGAGCCCACCAAGGCGCCCCAGACATAGCCCACACCGCCCACCACGGTCATGAACAAATATTCAATGCCCATCTTCAAGCCAAAGGCCGAAGGATTGACGGTGCGCTGAAAATGCGCCATCAACCAGCCCGACACCGAGGCCAACAAAGCGGCCAACACAAAGGCAATCACTTTGTAGCGAAAGGTGTTGATGCCCATGGCTTCGGCCATGCGGGTGCCGTTTTTGAGTGAACGAATGGCACGCCCAGCGCGCGAATCGAGCAAGTTCAAAAAGCACAGCGACGCGCTCAACAAGATCAACCACGTGAGCACAAAAAACGCGCGACCTTGGCCGATGTCAAAACCAGCAATGGACAGGCTCTTCAAACCCAACAAGCCGTCGTACTTGCCCAAGGCATCCAAGTTGCCCATCAAGTAGTAAAGCGACAGACCCCAAGCAATCGTGGCCAAGGGCAGGTAGTGACCCGACATGCGCAAAGTCATCAAGCCAACGACCAAAGCACTCACGCCTGTGAGCGCCAAGCCCACCCACAAAGTCAGCCAAGGCGACAAATCGGTGTTGAGGGTCAACCACGCGGTGGTGTAAGCGCCCATGCCCACGAAAGCCGCTTGTCCAAACGAGGTCAAGCCCGAGACGCCGGTG
>CAIYFE010000073.1 GCA_903925445.1 uncultured Burkholderiales bacterium
ACCTTGCACCCCAATTTGGGGGTGGTTCGCGTGGGTCCGGAGCAGAGCTTTGTGGTGGCCGATTTGCCGGGATTGATCGAGGGCGCGTCCGAAGGCGCCGGGCTGGGCCATTTGTTTTTGCGCCATTTGCAACGTACGCGCTTGCTCTTGCATATTGTGGACGTTGCACCCTTTGACGAGGGCGTGGACACCGTGGCGCAGGCCAAGGCCATCGTCAACGAACTCAAGAAGTACGACGATGGCTTGTACAAAAAGCCGCGCTGGTTGGTGCTCAACAAGCTCGACATGGTCGCCTCCGAAGACCGGGCTGCGCTCATCAAAGACTTTGTCAAACGTTTCAAATTCAAAGGCCCGGTGTTTGAAATCTCCGCGCTCACCCGCGAGGGCTGCGAGCCTTTGGTCAAAGAAATTTACAAGCACGTCAAAGCGCAGCAAGCGGCCGAGCAGCCCTTTGTGGAAGAAGATCCCCGCTTTTTGAACCTGCCACAAGCAGGCGCAGACGACGCGGCTGAGTAACGCAGCGCTCCGACATCGTTTCTGCAATGACGAACCCCACACCTTCTACTGTGCTGCGCGATGCCCGGCGTGTCGTGGTCAAAGTGGGCTCCAGCCTGGTTACCAACGAAGGTCGGGGCCTGGACGAAGCGGCCATCGGCGAATGGTGCCGTCAGATGGCGCTGTTGGTGCGCTCTGGCGTAGAGATCATCATGGTGTCCAGCGGCGCGATTGCCGAAGGCATGAAGCGCCTGGGCTGGACTACCCGTCCCAGCGCAATTCACGAACTGCAAGCCGCCGCCGCCGTAGGCCAAATGGGGCTGGCGCAGATGTACGAAACCAAGCTGCGCGAAAGCGGCTTGGGTAGTGCGCAGGTGCTCCTCACCCATGCCGATTTGGCCGACCGCGAACGCTACCTCAACGCGCGTTCCACTTTGTTGACCTTGCTCGCCCACGGCGTGTTGCCGGTCATCAATGAAAACGACACCGTGGTCAACGACGAAATCAAGTTTGGCGACAACGACACCTTGGGCGCCTTGGTGGCCAATTTGGTCGAGGCCGATGCCTTGGTCATCTTGACCGATCAAAAAGGCCTCTACAGCGCCGATCCGCGCAAAGACCCCAACGCCACCTTTGTTCACGTTGCCAAAGCGGGTGACGCCAAGCTCGAAGACATGGCGGGCGGCGCAGGCTCCAGCATTGGCAAGGGCGGCATGATCACCAAAATTTTGGCGGCCAAGCGCGCTGCGGGTTCAGGTGCATCCACCGTCATTGCTTGGGGACGCGAGCCCGATGCCTTGCTGCGGCTCGCCCAAGGCGAAGCGATTGGCACTTTGCTGGTCGCGCCCACCCACAAACAACAAGCCCGCAAGCAATGGATGGCCGATCACTTGCAATTGCGCGGCGCAGTCAGCATTGACGCTGGCGCGGTGAACAAGCTGTTGGGCGAGGGCAAAAGCCTGTTGCCAATTGGCATGGTGGCGGTGGAGGGCGACTTTTCGCGGGGCGAAGTCATTGCCATACGCGACCCGCAAGGCGTGGAAGTGGCGCGGGGTTTGGCCAATTACGCCAGCGCAGAAGCGCGTTTGCTGTGCCGCAAAGCTTCGGGTGAGATTGAGAAATTGCTCGGCTACGTGGCCGAGCCAGAGATGGTGCACCGCGACAACTTGGTGCTCGCCAAAAATCCTTGAGCTTGAGGTCAGCGCAAGCGCCGTTCAAACTGGATTATTCGGCTGCTGTTCCGTGCCGTGCGCAGGCGGCGCGGCATTCAATTCTTTGTCGCGACGTTCGGCGTGTTGCACATGGCTCAAGCCGCGCAAATAGCGGTTGCGGCTTTCGTTGCGCGGCAAAAAGCGGGCGAGCTCGGTCAAGGCCATCTCGTAGACGCCACGTTTGAACTCCACCACCACATCCAACGGCACCCAGTAGTCGTTCCAACGCCATGCGTCGAACTCGGGATGGTCGGTGGCGCGCAAGTTGAGCGCGTGGTCGGGAGCCACCAATTGCAAGAGAAACCAAATTTGCTTTTGGCCTTTGTAAAACCCACGCGCATCGCGGCGGATGAACCGGTCTGGCACCTCGTAGCGCAACCAATCGCGGGTGCGGGCGACGATACGCACATGCTCTTGCAAGAGCCCCACCTCTTCGTGCAATTCACGAAACATCGCTTGCTCGGGAGTTTCCCCCCGGTCAATTCCGCCTTGCGGAAATTGCCAACTGTGGGTGCGGATGCGTTTGCCCCAAAACACCTGATTTTTGTGGTTGAGCAAGATGATGCCGACATTGGGTCTGAACCCGTCTCGGTCAAGCATAATCGAACCTCAAATTTTTGAACTGAGTCCATTATGCACAGAGTCACGGTGCATGACTGAGGATTCACCCTGATTTCCATTCAAAAAAAGAATATTTAGCCTTATGAAAGCCTCCCAATTCCTCATTTCCACCCTCAAAGAAGCGCCTGCTGATGCGGAAGTAGTCAGTCACAAATTCATGATGCGTGCGGGTTTGATCAAAAAACTCGGCGCTGGCATTTACAACTACATGCCGATGGGTTTGCGGGTGATTCGCAAGGTCGAAGCCATCGTGCGCGAAGAGATGAACAAAGCCGGCGCGGTCGAGCTCACCATGCCCGTCGTGCAGCCCTCTGAGCTGTGGCAAGAGACCGGACGCTTCGACAAAATGGGCCCCGAGTTGTTGCGTATCAAAGACCGCCATGGCCGCGACTTTGTGGTGCAGCCAACGAGCGAAGAAGTCATCACCGACATCGCCCGCCAAGAGATCCGCAGCTACAAGCAGTTGCCTAAAAACTTCTACCAAATCCAAACCAAGTTCCGCGACGAACGCCGTCCCCGCTTTAGATTGATGCGCGGGCGCGAGTTCACCATGAAAGACGCCTACAGCTTTGACCGCGACATGGTGTCCGCCAAAGCCAGCTACCAAGTCATGGCCGAGGCCTACCGAAAAATCTTTGACCGCTTCGGCCTGCAATACCGCGCGGTCGCTGCAGACAGTGGCGCCATCGGCGGTGACTTGAGCGAAGAGTTTCAGGTGATCGCCGCAACGGGCGAAGACGCCATCGTCTATTGCCCGCAGAGCGAGTACGCTGCCAACATGGAAAAGGCTGAGGCCTTGGCGCCAACGCAGGCACGTGGTGCTGCCACTGCCACGCTGACCCAAACAGCCACCCCCAACAAAAGCACCTGCGAAGACGTGGCCGCGTTACTCCATGTGCCATTGAGCACCACCGTCAAATCACTGGTGCTGGCGACAGACGCGCTAGACGAAAAAGGCGAAATCGCCAAGACCACGGTCTGGCTGTTGTTAGTGCGCGGTGACCACGACATGAACGAAGTCAAAGTCGGCAAGTTGCCGGGTTTTGAAGGCGGCTTTCGCTTTGCCACCCTCACCGAGATTGAGTCGCACTTCGGCTGCAAGCCAGGCTACTTAGGCCCTGTGCAACTGAGGCAAACTTTGAAAGTCGTGGCGGACCGCGACGTAGCGGTGATGCACGACTGGATCTGTGGTGCCAACGTGGTGGACTTTCACTACACAGGCGTCAACTGGGGCCGTGATCTGCCCGAGCCCGACTTGGTGGCGGACATCCGTAACGTCGTTGCAGGTGATGCCTCGCCAGACGGCAAAGGCAGCTTGGCGATCGAACGCGGCATCGAAGTCGGCCACGTGTTCTACCTCGGTACCAAATACTCCAAAGCAATGAACGCCACGTTCTTGGATGAAAACGGCAAACCACAATTCATGGAGATGGGTTGCTACGGCATCGGCATCACACGCTTGCCTGCGGCAGCGATTGAGCAAAACCATGACGCCAAGGGCATCATCTGGCCCGATGCCATTGCCCCTTTCACGGTGGTGATTTGTCCGATTGGTATGGACCGCAGCGAGGCGGTGAAAACTGCGTCCGAGAATTTGTACCGAGACTTAATCAAAGCGGGCGTCGACGTGATCTTGGACGACCGCGGCGAGCGCCCTGGTGCGATGTTTGCTGATTGGGAACTAATCGGCGTCCCGCACCGTGTAACGATTGGCGATCGTGGATTAAAAGATGGGTTTGTGGAG
>CAIYFE010000074.1 GCA_903925445.1 uncultured Burkholderiales bacterium
CTGCCCCAAGGTTTCAGGTCGGTAGCGGGTCAAGCGTTGGCGGATTTCTATGGACAGCGCGGTAATTTGGTTGTAATCCAAGTCTTCGGGCAGCTTGAGGTTTTCGTAATGCGCGGCTCGCTGAACCTCGTCGCGCTGGCGATCAATGTAGCCCGCGTACTTGGAAGCGATCTCAATCTGCTCAATCACCGCTTGCAGTGTTTCACGTGAAACCTCATCCTGCGCCTCGGGCAGCAAGTCTGGGTTGGCGTACTTACCGGCTTCCAAAGACATCAAAGAGAGATAGCTGACATCTGGGCGGCGCAGCAAATCGGCCAGGTTGTGTTCGTGTTCAATGGCTTTGCCCAACACGCGCTCTGACTCTGATGCTGGCAAATTGCGCGGGTTGACCCAAATCGATTTCAGTCGTTCTGTTTCACGTGAAACCAGATCGCGCTTGCGGCTGAACGCCTCCCAGCGGGCATCGTCTACCAAGCCCATTTGGCGACCCAACTCCGTCAGGCGCATGTCGGCGTTGTCTTCTCGCAGTTGCAAACGGAACTCGGCGCGGCTGGTGAACATGCGATAAGGCTCCGTCACGCCTTTGGTGGTCAAGTCGTCCACCAACACGCCCAAGTAAGCCTGCTCTCGCCCGGGCGTCCATGCGCCGCCAAAGTCATTGGCCTCGCCATTCAAGCTGCGCGTTTGCAGTGCCGCATTGATCCCAGCGAACAATCCTTGCGCCGCAGCTTCTTCGTATCCCGTGGTGCCATTGATTTGCCCAGCAAAGAACAAGCCGCCAATGGCCTTGGTCTCAAAGCTGCGCTTGAGCTCGCGCGGGTCAAAGTAGTCGTATTCAATGGCATACCCTGGGCGAACAATGTGTGCGTTCTCCAACCCTTTGATGGAACGCACCAAGTCGTACTGAATGTCAAACGGCAAGCTCGTTGAGATGCCGTTGGGGTAGTACTCGTGGGTGGTCAGGCCTTCGGGTTCCAGAAAAATCTGATGGCTGTCTTTGCCCGCAAAGCGATTGATCTTGTCCTCAACGCTGGGGCAGTAACGCGGCCCAACGCCCTCGATCTTGCCGGTGAACATGGGGCTGCGATCAAACCCGGATCGAATGATGTCGTGGGTTTGCGCATTGGTGTGCGTGATCCAACACGGCATGTGTTGGGGATGCATCTTGGCGTTGCCCATGAAGCTGAACACAGGCACGGCGCCGGGTAAGCCGCCGGGATGGCCATCGCCAGGCTGTTCGGTGCATTGGCTGAAGTCAATCGTGCGACCGTCTAGGCGCGGCGGCGTTCCTGTTTTCAAACGACCTTGCGGCAACTTGAGCTCTTTCAGTCGGGCAGACAACCCCACAGCAGGTGGATCGCCGGCACGTCCGCCAGAGTAGTTGTTCAAGCCCACATGAATTTTTCCATCCAAGAAAGTACCCGCCGTCAACACCACGGTTTTAGCTTGGAAACGAATGCCCGCTTGCGTGACGGCACCCGTCACACGTTCAGTTTTGCCATCCGAGGCCACCATCAAGTCTTCCACCGACTGCTGAAACAACCACAAATTGGGTTGGTTTTCCAGCATGCGACGAATCGCTGCTTTGTACAAAATGCGATCTGCCTGCGCCCGCGTCGCACGTACAGCCGGGCCTTTGGAGCTGTTCAAAATACGAAACTGGATCCCGGCTTCATCCGTGGCCAAGGCCATCGCGCCGCCCAGTGCGTCAACCTCTTTGACCAAGTGGCCTTTGCCGATGCCACCGATCGAAGGGTTGCAGCTCATCTGACCCAAGGTTTCAATGTTGTGGCTGAGCAAGAGCGTTTTGGCGCCCATGCGCGCCGAGGCCAGCGCGGCTTCTGTGCCCGCATGCCCGCCGCCCACCACAATCACATCAAATACTTGGGGATACAACATGGTCTTAACCTACAAAAGGTACGCAGGGGCTGTGTGCCGCCCTGCAAAGCAACCTTCCATTTTACAAGGCTCAAATATTTTTTGCTTGCCAGCGTTTGAGCAATAACGCATTGCTCATCACACTGAGCGAGCTCATGGCCATCGCGGCTGCAGCAACGACTGGACTCAAGTAGCCCAAGGCGGCCAGCGGAATCCCAGCAATGTTGTAGGCGAACGCCCAAAACAAGTTTTGTCGAATCTTCGCCACGGTGCGTTGTGAAATATCCAAAGCAGACGCAACCAATGCCACATCACCACGCATCAACGTGATGCCTGCGGCTTGCATTGCCACATCGGTGCCGCCGCCATCCGCGTTGGCCATGGCCATGCTCACGTCGGCTGCGGCCAAAGCAGGTGCATCGTTGATGCCGTCGCCGACAAAAGCAACCACGTGCGTGTGTCCCTGCGCATCGTGTTGCAAGGCCCGAATGTGCGCTGCCTTGTCTGCGGGCAACACTTCGGCGTGAACCTCTTGCGGCAACAAACCCAAGCGCGAAGCCATCGCCAATGCTGCGCCACGGTTGTCCCCAGAAATCATGACCAAGCGAAGCCCGCGCGCGCGCAAAGCATTCAACGCGGCCTGAACACCCGGCTTGGGCTCATCCGCAAAAGCCAGCAAGGCGCACAAGGAAACGGTATCTCCCCGACGTTGTGCCAACACCGACACCGTTGCCCCTTGTACTTGCAGTTGTTGCGCTTGGGTCAGCGCTTGATCGACCGAGGTCTGCGCCGAAGAAGTCAAACTTTGCATCCAACGCACGCTGCCCAACAAAAACACATCGCCGTGGATTTGCGCTTGCACACCCATGCCCGCCACCGCTTGTGCATCTTGAACGTCCAACAAGGACAACGATTTGTTTTTGGCTGCCTGTACAACCGCCAACGCCAAAGGATGTTGACTCGCACTTTGCACACTGGCAGCGATCGCCAGCCAATGGTCTGCGGTCTCAGGCGTCAAGGACACCAGCGACGAAAGTTGAGGGCGTCCCAAAGTCAAAGTCCCCGTCTTGTCAAACGCAACGGTGTCTACCTTGTGGGCAATTTCCAGAGCTTGCGCGTCTTTGATCAACACGCCCTGCTGCGCCGCCACGCCCGTTCCAGCCATGATGGCCACCGGCGTGGCCAGTCCTAAAGCACAAGGGCACGCAATCACCAACACCGCCACACTGTGAATAAGAGAGGTGGCCAAGTCAGCCGACACCCACCACCAAGCGCCAAAGGTCAACACAGCAAGCAACAGCACCACGGGCACAAACACGGCAGAGACTTGATCCACCAAACGCTGAATGGGCGCTTTCACAGCCTGCGCGTTTTCAACCAACCGAATGATGTGCGACAACACCGTGTCTGTTCCAACCGCGCTGACTTGCATCACCAAGCGGCCCTCGCTGTTGATGCTGCCGCCCGTCAGCGTGCTGCCTGGCGATTTGCTCACAGGCAAGGACTCTCCGGTCAACATCGACTCATCCACTTGACTTGCGCCTTGCGTCACCCAACCATCGGCCGCAATGCGCTCGCCTGGCAACACGACCACCACGTCTCCCACCAACAACTCTTCGATGAGAATGACTTGCTCGCCGTCCTCACCCAAAACTCGCGCTGTCTCGGGGCGCAAGGCGTGCAAGGCGCGAATGGCTTGGGTGGTTTGTCGCTTGGCACGCGCTTCCAGCCATTTGCCCAACAGCACCAGCGTGATGACCACCGCCGAGCCTTCAAAGTACAAATGGGGCATGTCGTCGTTGGCGCTCCACCACAAGCCCACCGACAACAACCACCCAGCGCTGGTGCCCAAGGCCACCAACAAATCCATGTTGCCGCTGCCAGCCTTGAGCGCATGCCATCCGGCTTTGTAAAAACGCGCCCCCAAAATAAATTGCACCGGCGTTGCCAACAAAAATTGCCACAACGCGGGCAGCATCCAATGTTGATGCAGCACGTCGCCCAGCATAGGCAACACCAAAGGCAGGCTCAAAACCACGCCCACAGCAACCGGCAAAAAACCCGCCCATCGACTCGGATTGACCTGCTCCAGATGCTCAGCGGCCAACGGCTCGTAGCCCGCATCACGAACCGCACGGCGCAACCGTGCCGAATGATCGGCTTGCGCCTGGGACCAAACCACGCGCGCAGATTCGGTGGCCAAGTTGACACTCACCGACTCAACTCCCGGCACACGCCCAATGGCGCGCTCCACACGCGCCACACATGAGGCACATGTCATGCCACCAATACCGATTTGATCCACCGTGTCTTGCATGGGTGTAAGCTTACTCCCTTGCTAAGGAGTTTTGAATGGATTACCAATTCACAGTTCAAGGAATGACTTGTGGGCACTGCGAAATGGCGGTTAAAAAAGCCATCACGCGACTGGATCCTCAAGCGCAAGTCGTTGCGGATCGCACCCAAAACCAAGTCACCGTAACCCACAGCACACAACCCCGCGAGGTCTTGGCCAAAGTCATTGCCGAAGAAGGCTACCCAGTCACATGAGTTCAACCGATCATCCCGGCCGTGGCGTTGAACGCTTGATCCAAGGCCAAGCCACACAAGACGGCGCAGGCGTCAAATTGACACGCGTGCTCACCCAAGATTTACAGCAACGCCTCGATCCATTTTTGATGCTGGACGCCTTTGGCAGCGATGACCCCGATGAATACATCGCCGGGTTTCCCAACCATCCGCATCGAGGCTTTGAAACCATCACCTACATGATCGCCGGGCGCATGCGCCACCGAGACAGCGGCGGTCACGAGGGTTTGTTGCAAAACGGCGGTGTGCAATGGATGACCGCTGGCTTTGGTCTGACCCACAGCGAAATGCCCGAGCAAGAAGAAGGTCGCATGGAAGGCTTTCAGCTTTGGCTGAACCTGCCCAGCAACGAAAAACTTTGTAAGCCCAGTTACGTGGACATCCAAAGCGAACACATTCCAGAACACACCACCGACGAGGGCGTGTTGGTGCGAGTCATCGCGGGGGAGTCGCGGGAAGTCAAAGCAAACATTCAACGCGACGCCACACAGCCGCTCTACTTGGACGTTCACTTCTCACAAGATGCGATTTTTGAACAACGCATTCCCGCCACGCACAACGCCTTTGTGTACGTCTACCGTGGCGAGTTAACGGTGTTGGCACCCCAGCAGCAAACGCCCATCGCGCTGGCACGCATGGCGATTTTGGACAACACCCAAGACCGCGTATTTTTGCAAGGCTGTGCTGGCACACGCGCCATCGTCATTGCGGGTAAACCGTTGAACGAGCCCATCGTTCAATATGGACCCTTTGTCATGAACACGCGGGAAGAAATCATGCAAGCCGTTGAAGACTTTCGCGCCGGGCGTATGCAATAAAGCAAAAAACTTTACAAAACTTGTTGCTTGCCCCATCTGTCAGCAACAACCCGCGCGCAAAGTTCAGTCTGTCATTCACAAAGGACTTGGCTATGAAAACTCTGCACTCATTGCGTTGGTTGGCCAGCGCAACACTCATCGGTACTTTGGCTTTTACAACTTTGGGCGTCAGCGCCCAACCCATGCCTGATGCAGGCCCCATGATGCATCACGCCATGCAAGGCAAATGGCATGAAAAAATGTTGGCACAGTGGGAAAAACATCACCAAGCGTTGAAGGCCAAGTTGCATTTGACGCCTGCACAAGAAGGCGCATGGCAAACCTTCAGCGAGGCCATCAAACCGCCAACAACGCCACCCGTTCAAGCCATCAACCGCGAAGACTTGCAACGATTGACAACACCCGAGCGCATTCAAAAAATGAATGCCTTTCACGAGGCACGCGTTCAAGAAATGCAAACCCGCATGAAGCAACGCTCTGACGCAACCCTGGTTTTTTACAACCAACTCACGCCCGAACAACAAAAGATTTTTGATGCCGAGAGTTTGCCGCGCACACCTTTATTCCAAGGTGGCGAAGCAAAAGCACGTTAAACGTCGATGTTGGCCGCGCGCAAGGCGTTGGTTTCGATGAAGTCGCGACGAGGTTACACCTCGTCGCCCATCAACATGGTGAAGACACGATCGGCTTCGATGGCGTCGTCAATTTGAACGCGCAACAAACGACGGACTTGCGGATCCATCGTGGTTTCCCACAGCTGCTCGGGATTCATTTCGCCCAAGCCTTTGTAGCGTTGACGCGCGGTGGCGTGTTCTGCTTGCGCAATCAGCCACTTCATGGCTTGACGGAAATCGCTGACTTTTTCTTCTTTGGCTTTTTCACCTTCGCCACGTTGAACGCGTGAGCCTTCGTTCAACAAACCACGGAAGGTTTGCGCAGCTTCAGCCAGCGCCGCGTAATCCGCGCCATGCACAAAGTCTTGGGTGATCACGCTGCTCTTGACGTTGCCATGGTGGCGACGGCTGATGCGCAAAATGGGCTTGTCAGTGCGCACATCGAATTCGCCAGACGCTTCCGAGCCACTGCCTAATTCACGCAATTTGGCTTGCATGGCAATGGCCGACGCTTCAGCCTCTGCCACCGTGTCCAAATTGACCGAAACACCATCGGCCATTGCGCGCAATGCTTCAGCATCCATAAAACCGCTCAAGCGCGCAATCACGGCTTCGGCCAATTGGTGCTTGCGAGCCAATTCCGCCAAGGTGTCGCCGCTCAAGGTCTGAGGATTGGCGCCACCCGTGGTGATGCTGGCGTCTTTCAAAGCAATGCGCAGCAAAAACCCATCCAAAGCCGACGCATCTTTGAGGTAGAGCTCTTCTTTGCCCGCTTTGACTTTGTACAAAGGCGGCTGGGCAATGTAGATGTGCCCACGTTCAACCAACTCGGGCATTTGGCGATAAAAGAATGTCAACAACAGCGTGCGAATGTGAGCCCCGTCAACGTCCGCGTCGGTCATGATGATGATGCGGTGGTAGCGCAACTTGTCCACATTGAAGTCGTCGGTGGCCGATTTGCCCGATTCAGCACTGGCCTTGCCAATGCCCGTGCCCAAAGCAGTGATCAGGGTCAAAATTTCATTGCTGGTGAGTAGCTTTTCGTAACGTGCTTTTTCAACGTTCAAAATCTTGCCACGCAAAGGCAAAATCGCCTGGAATTTACGATCCCGCCCTTGCTTGGCTGAACCGCCCGCCGAGTCACCCTCGACGATGTAGATTTCGCACAAAGCGGGATCTTTTTCTTGACAGTCCGCCAACTTGCCAGGCAAACCCATGCCATCGAGCACGCCTTTTCGGCGCGTCATTTCACGGGCTTTGCGTGCTGCTTCACGCGCACGCGCTGCCTCAACAATCTTGCCGCAAATGATCTTGGCGTCATTGGGACGCTCTTGCAAGTAATCGCCCAAGGCTTTGGCAACGATGTCTTCCACAGGCGCACGCACTTCGCTAGACACCAACTTATCTTTGGTTTGACTGCTGAATTTGGGCTCAGGCACTTTGACCGACAACACGCAACACAAACCTTCGCGCATGTCGTCGCCGCTGACTTCTACCTTGGCTTTTTTAGCAAACTCGTTTTCTTCGATGTACTTGTTGATGACGCGTGTCATCGCTGCACGCAAGCCGGTCAAGTGCGTTCCGCCATCACGCTGCGGAATGTTGTTGGTGAAACACAAAACGCTTTCGTTGTAGCCATCGTTCCATTGCATGGCAACTTCGACGCCAATGCTGGTGCCAGGAATGCCGCCATAGCTTTCTGCTGGGCGCTCACCTTCGGCATAAAACGCATTGGGATGCAACACTTTTTTGCCCGAGTTGATGAAGTCCACAAACCCTTTGACACCGCCGGCACCCGAAAAATCATCTTCCTTGCCCGTGCGTTCGTCTTTCAAACGGATGCGAACACCGTTGTTCAAAAAACTCAATTCGCGCAAGCGTTTGCTCAAAATCTCGTAATGAAAATCGTTGTTTTGCGTGAAGATTTCAACGTCAGGCAAAAAATGAACTTCTGTGCCGCGTTTTTCAGTATCGCCAATCACGCGCATGGGAGAAACTTCAACGCCATTGACAGTTTCAAGCAATCTGTTTTGCACAAAACCTTTGGCAAATTCAAGCACATGGACCTTGCCTTCACGACGCACCACCAAACGCAAAGATTTGGAAAGTGCGTTGACACAAGACACGCCCACGCCGTGCAAACCACCCGAAACCTTGTAACTGTTTTGGTTGAACTTGCCGCCTGCGTGCAATTCGGTCAAAGCAATTTCTGCCGCACTGCGTTTGGGCTCGTGTTTGTCATCCATCTTGACGCCGGTAGGAATGCCACGACCGTTGTCTGTCACGCTGATGGAATTGTCCGAGTGGATGGTGACCACAATGTCATCGCAATGACCTGCCAAAGCTTCGTCAATGGAGTTGTCCACCACCTCAAACACCAAGTGATGCAACCCCGTCCCGTCGGACGTATCACCGATGTACATGCCTGGGCGTTTACGGACAGCTTCTAAGCCTTCCAAAATTTGAATGGAGCCTTCACCATACCCCTCTTGTGCGGGTGTGTTGTTGTCAGTGCTTTGAGTAGGTTCAGTCATAACGAGTCAAGGTGTGCGAGGCCCCAATGCCTCGCCTGTCAAAAAGAGAAAAATTGCTTTAGATGCGCATTGGCATCACAACGTATTTGAAATTCGTATTCTCAGGAATAGTGATCAAAGCCGAGCTGTTGGAATCTGCCAAGTCAACTTGCACCATGTCTTGGTCCATGTTGGTCAGCACATCGATCAAATACGTGACGTTGAACCCAATTTCAATCGGTTCGCCGCCGTAATCGATTTCGAGTTCGTCCATGGCTTCTTCTTGCTCGGCATTGCTAGAAGCCACGCGCAAGCTGCCTGGATCGATGTTCAGGCGAACACCTTTGAATTTTTCGCTGGTCAAAATCGCTGTGCGTTGCAAAGTAGCCAACAAAGCGGTTCGTCCCAACACGATGGAATTTTTGTGATTTTTAGGAATCACACGGTTGTAGTCTGGGAATTTGCCTTCGACCAACTTGGTCACAAATTCCATGCCATCAAAGCTGAATTTGGCTTGGTTGCTGGCAAATTGCATTTCAATCGCGCCTTCTTTGTCGCTGAGCAAACGCTGCATTTCAAGCACCGTTTTACGCGGCAAGATGACTTCTTGGCGTGGCACTTCCACATCCAAAGTTGCAGACGAAAAAGCCAAACGATGGCCATCGGTGGCCACCAAACTCAATTGCTGCCCCTCCGCAACAAACAAAATGCCGTTGAGGTAGTAACGGATGTCATGCACAGCCATGGCAAAAGAAACTTGATTGAGCAACTCTTTCAAAGTCTTTTGGGGAATGCTGAACGAGGGTCCAAAGTTAGGCGCTTCTTGAACCAAAGGAAAGTCTTCGGCAGGCAAGCTTTGCAAGGTAAATCGGCTTTTTCCGCCTTTGAGAATCAATTTGTTTTGACTGGATTCCAAACTCACGGTTTGATCCGAAGGCATGGTTCTCAAAATATCAATCAGTTTGCGTGCGCCAACCGTGGTCGAAAAATTTCCACTGTCGCCGTCCAATTCGGCTTGTGTGCGAATTTGAATTTCTAAATCACTGGTGGTCAGTTGCAAAGAACTGCCCGTTTTACGAATGAGCACATTGGCCAAGATGGGCAATGTATGACGGCGTTCCACAATGCCAGCCACAGATTGCAAAACTGAAAGAACTTTGTCTTGCGTTGCTTTGAATACGATCATGTCTTCCTCTTGATTCCTTAATTTAAATTAGTTGTAGTAGATAGACACCGGGTGCATCTGTGGAAAACAGCATTTTCCTCTTTTTTTTCAAGCACTTGAGGCACTTTCAAACA
>CAIYFE010000075.1 GCA_903925445.1 uncultured Burkholderiales bacterium
TCAAAGTGGCTGGCCAATACGCTGTCCAGCTTGGTGTTGTCCAAGGTCATGGTCCCGGTTTTATCAATAGACACACCCAAGTCCCGCAGGCTGTTGGGCACACCGTTGGCGTTGGGCGTGACCGATGCGGGCAAGAACATGGCGCGCATTTGGCTGCGTACGGTGCCGACCATCGAGTTGCCCACCAGGGTTGCGCCATAGGTGGTCACCGTGGACGCCGGGTCTGCCACGGTGTTCAACATTGTATTGGCGTCGTTGTAAGCCGTGACCAGTGCTTGTATTTTGGTTTTGACCGTTGATGTATCGCGGCTCAAGCCGAGTGTGGCGCCGGCGGTGCCGGTGGTGGGCGCTGTAAACGTAAGCGTGGTGCCCGCAATCAGGTCCGTCAGCGTGTTTAGGGTCGGTTGCAATGCGATGCCGTCCACGTTGACGTCGCCATTGGCCGCCGTTTGCAACGAGGTGCCAAAATTCACCGGTGTGGTCGAGTTGCTGGTCAGTGAAAAGTTGTTGCTGGCACCGGTGGTACCAGTGACCAAGATTTTTTAAGGGTTGCTCGCTTCGCCGGTGTTGATCAGCTGGGCGGTGATGCCTTTGTTGGCCGCATTGATGTAGCCCACAATGCCGCCCGGCGTGTCAAAACCGGCCGGGATGTCGATGCTGGTGGCTGTTGCACCGTGCACGGACAAAGACAAGCTCATGGCCGCTCCACCGTTCAAGGCCACCGAGCCTGAGGCGAATCCGTCACTCAGTTTTTTGTCGGCTGTGGCCAGGCTGTTCACCACAATGCTGTGAGTGCCGGCGGCGGCGTTGGCTGTTGTTGTGATGCTGACCGAATTGGGTTGGCTGTTGGTGGCCGTGAGGCTATTGAAGCTGCTTTTGTCCTTCAAGTCGGTGAAGGCGGCTTGCAAATTGCTCACAACGTATTTGATGGCCGCGTAGCCTGAAATGCGATTTTGCGCCTTGGTGATCTTGTCGTTGATCAGTGATTTTTGTGGCGAGATCTCAGCGTCTGCCAGGCTTTGGGCCAGCGCCGTTGTGTCTATCCCAGACCCTGTTCCCAGCGATGCGATGATTTGGGCTGCCGCAGTTTTTGCGGTAGTTGCCGTTGTGCTGGTGGTCGCTGTTGTGGCCGCCGTGGACGATGTCGATGAAACTGCGGTTGTGGCCATGACAAATCCTGAGACGGTTGATTACGATTCGCGCTTAACGTGTGTATCGACAGGACTTGCGCAAACTTGAGTTTTATTTGATGAAGTTGAATAAATTCAATTGCGAGATCTTGGCAAAGCTGCTCTGTGATGCTTCGAGCGAGAGCATTTGCTTGTTCATTTTGGTGATGGCGGAGGCCATGTCCAGGTCTTCGACATTGGACAGCGTGGTCTTCAGGGTGAGTGTGGTCGCGTCAATCACTTGCCCTTGTTGGTCAACCACATTCATGTCGGTGCCCACATTGGCTTGCGCCAAGTTCACGCCGCTGGACAAGGTGTCCACTTCGCCCATACCGCGCTGAATGGCGTTGGTGTCGGAGCTGTTGATGCCCGCGATCAAGTCGTCAATCACGCCAAAAAATTCGCGGTGTGAGGTTTGGCCCTTGCTGTCCGTGCGCGTCGCGCCGACAAAGGCTTGGGTGCCCGGGCGATTGAGGGGCACGCTGCGTTGGTCGCCCACTTGCACCTGCATGCGGCTTTCGTCACCTTGGTAGCTGACTTGCCCCGTGCTGTTTTGGGCATAAGGGGGTTGTTTTAAGCGGCTGCCAGAAAAATAGTAGTTTCCATTGGCGTCTGTGGCGTTGGCCAGGCTGAGCATTTGATCGCGCA
>CAIYFE010000076.1 GCA_903925445.1 uncultured Burkholderiales bacterium
ACCACCACGCGGTAGCCAATGGCCTCGGCACGAAACTCGTTTTCGCGAATGGCTTGCAACACCCGGCCAAATGGCGAGTTGACAATGCGCAGCAGCGATAAAAATGCGAGCACCGCCAGCACCAACAACAGGTAGTAACACAGCAGCCGCCCGTCCAGCGTGACGCCCCACAGCGGCTCGTCAAAAAACTCGGTGCTGGGCGACAACAAGGCAGGCACTTTGAAGCTCAAACCGTCTTCGCCGCCGGTCAAGTTGGAGAGTTGTGACGCCAAAGTTTGAAACGCCGAAGCCACGGCCAAGCTGATCATGGCAAAAAAGATGGCTCGCACACGCAGCGAAAACAAACCCATCAAGAGCGATAAGGGCGCGCTCAACAGCAAGGCCACCAACAAACCCAAGCCCACGCTGCTCCAGCTCGGACCCAGTTGACTCAAGGCGATGGCTTGTCCATACGCGCCAATGCCAAAAAACATGGTGTGCGCAAAACTCACCATGCCGCTGTAACCCAAGAGCACATCAAAACTCGCCACCAACACGGTGAACACCACCACCTTGGCCGCCACGTTCAGCGCTTTCACACCAGGCAGCGCAAACGGCGTGAACACCAGCGCCAACAGCAAAGCCAGCAACAACAGGGCCAACACGCGGCTGCGCGGGGTATCGTGGGAGAGCAGTCGGTTCAACATGGGTAAGGTCTCATCGGTTGGCCACGGGGTAGAGGCCTTGTGGACGCCACAACAGCACTGCCACCATCAAACCAATGTTGGAGAACATGGCGGCTTGCGGCCACACAAAACCAATGTAGTTGGCCATCAGCCCCAGCAGCAACGCACCCATCAACGCGCCCAAGGTCGAACCCAAACCGCCCATGATGATGACCAAAAAAATCAACACATTCACTTGTGCGCCCATTTGCGGCACCACGTTTTGTTGATACAGCCCCCACAGCACGCCGCCCAGTCCCGCCAGCGCGCTGCCCAGCACAAACACGCCAACAAACAAACGGTGAATGCGGTAGCCCAGCGACTCCACCATGTCGCGGTCTTGCACGCCCGCGCGAATCAGCAAACCCACCTTGGTGCGGTTCAAAGTCCAAGCCAATGCGACAAACACCAGCAAACCAATGAGCACGGCCAGCATGCGGTATTTTTCAATGGCCGCGTCGCCCAGCAACCACGCGCCGCGCAAAGCCTCGGGCAAGGGCAGTGGAATTTGTTGCGGCCCCCAAATGGCTTTGATGACTTCCTCGCCCATGGTCATGCCGCCCATGGTGATCAAAATTTGCTTCAAGTGTTGCCCATACACAGGTCGCACAATGAAGCGCTCAAAGGCCAAGCCCACGGCGGCGCTGACGCACATGGCCACCGCCATGGCACAAAACACGGCCAACACATTGAGCGCGAGTTGGTCAGATTGGGTGAGCCCTGTCATGCCGCCCAACACACTGGTCGCCACAAACGCGCCCAAGGCAATGAAAACACCATGCCCAAAATTGAGCACATCCATCAAGCCAAACACCAAGGTCAGTCCCGAGGCGATGACAAACACAATCATGCCCATGGCCAAGCCCGCCACGCTCAAGGTGAGCCAACTGGAGGCAGAGCCAATCAAGGGCAGAGCCAGCAGCATCAACGCCGGCACGAGCAACAAGGGCTTGAGATCGCGTGGAGGTTTCATAGCGCCAAACCCAACAAGTCTTGTTGCAATTGCGTGTCTTGGCTCAAAGTGGCCATGTCGGATTGGTGGACCACTTGGCCGTTGTCCATGACGGCCACTTGGTCACCAAGCCGTTGCGCGAAGTTCAAATTTTGTTCAACCAAAAGCAAGGTCACGCCGCTGGATTTGAGTTGCGCAAAGGCCTCGATCATGTTGTCGATGATGGCCGGCGCCAGGCCTTTGCTGGGTTCGTCCACGATCAAGAGTTCGCGCGGCTCGATCATGGCGCGGGCGACCGCCAACATTTGCTTTTGTCCCCCCGAGAGCTTGCCGGCGGGGTGATGCCAAAATTTTTCGACCGCAGGAAACAGGCGGTAAATCCAAGTCATGCGTTGGGCATCCATGTCTTGTTCATGGCGCGCGCTGCGAGCCGCCAACACCATGTTTTCTTGCACGGTGAGGTCGGCAAAAATGCCCATGTTCTCAGGCACATAGGCCACACCAAGCTGGGCAATTTCTGGGGTTGGGCGTTGGCTGATGTCTTGTCCGTTGAACAACACACGACCTTCAGAGGCGCGCCACAAGCCCATGATGGTTCGCAACGTGGTGGTTTTTCCGGCACCGTTGCGCCCCAGCAGCAGGGTCAGTTGTCCGCGCGGCACGGTCAAATTCACGCCATGCAAGATGTGATAAGCCGCAATGTGGGTGTGAACGCCGTGCAGTTCTAGCAAATTGCTGTGCGTCATGCCGCGGCCCTGCTTCCTAAATACGCTTCTTGCACGATGGGCGAGGCAATCACCTGCGCGGGATCGCCATCGGCAACGAGTTGTCCGTTGTGCAGCACGATGATGCGATCGGCCAACTCGCGCACCACATGCATCTTGTGTTCCACCAGCAAGATGATTTTGTTGGGATCGGCTTTGAGACGCCGTATCAAATCGAGAATGACGGGCGCCTCGTCAGCGCTCATGCCGGCCGTGGGTTCGTCAAACATGAAGACTTGGGGTTTCAAAGCCATGAGCAAGGCCACTTCCAGCTTGCGTTGATCGCCGTGGGGCAAGCTGCTCACCCAAGCGTCGGCTTTGTCGTGCAGCGAAACGTCTTGCAGCAAGGCGTAGGCCGCATCGGTCAAATCTTGGAAATCGCTCCAAATGCGCCAAGCGTTCAAACCCTGCAAATGTTGCCCCGCTTGCACAGATTGCACAGCCAGTCGCACGTTTTCAAGCACGCTCAAGTTGGGAAACAAGTTGGTCAACTGAAACGCACGACCCAAGCCAGCGCGCGTGCGCCCCGACACGCTCACCGCAGACAAGTCTTTGCCATTGAGCAACACACGGCCAGCGCTGGCTTTGAGTTGCCCCGACATCAAGTTGAAGTAAGTTGTTTTGCCCGCGCCGTTGGGCCCAACAATGGCCGTCAGCGTGCCGGGTGCAAATTGGCACGACACCGAATCGACGGCCGTGTGGCCGCCAAAACGTACCGTCAAGTCCTGGGTTTCAAGCATGGCGCGGGCGCTGAGTCATCAACGTTGGTTTTTGATGGGCACTTGCATCTCATCGGCCTTGATTTCGCGCACCAACTCAGGAACGCCCCAGGCAAATGCGGGATCGACCTTGATCTTGAAGTGGTACATGCTTTGCATGGCTTGGTGATCGTCGGCGCGGAAGGTCATCTTGCCTTTGGGTGTGTCAAAACTCATGCCTTCCATGGTTTTGATCAAGGTGTTGGCGCGTGCGTCGCCATTGGATTTTTGCAAAGCCGTCACCACAGCCATGGCCGCAGAAAAGCCACCCGCGGTGAAGAAGTCTGGCGGTGTTTTGAACTGGCTGTAATGACGCGCCACCAAGGCTTCGTTGACCGGATTTTTAGGAATGCCGAAGTAATAGTAAGTCGCGCCTTCCATGCCAGGCAGGTTTTTGTACGCGGACATCGCGGGCAAGATGTTGCCTCCTGTAGCGATTTCGGTGCCGTAGCGTTTGAGATCCAAGTCGGCAATCTTGAACGGATTGCCAGCGCCTGCCCAGATGATGAAAATCACTTTGCGACCCGGTTGGTCTTTGAGGCGATCAATGATGCGTTGCGCCCCGGCTGTGAAATCGGTGGTGTTGGTGGGTAAATATTCTTCGTGAACGACTTTGGCTTTTTTGATCGCGTCCTTGAAGGCCTTCACGCCATCGCGGCCAAAAGCATAGTCTTGCGCCAAAGTGGCAATCGTCACGCCGGGTTTGTCCAGCGCGACCGCGTTGGAAATCGCGTCTTGGCTGGAATTGCGGCCGGTGCGAAAAATGTATTTGTTCCATTTTTCACCCGTGATGGAGTCGGCCACGGCGGGCTCGACCAGCAAAATCTTTTTGTATTCCTCGGCCACGGGCAGCATGGCCAAGGCCACGCCAGAAGAGGTTGGGCCCACGGCCAAATCGGCTTTGTCGTCCGAATAAGCCGCAGCCAGCAAGGATTTGCCCAAATCGGGTTTGCCTTGGTCGTCTTTTTCGATCACCACCAATTTTTTACCCGCAACCATCAGGGTGCCGTGGGTGGCGTAATCCAAACCCATCATGAAACCGGTGGCTGTTTGTTTGCCGTAGGCCTCCAAGGGGCCAGTTTTGCTGAAGACATGCGCAATGCGAATTTCATTGCTTTGCGCCCAAGCCAAGGGCGAACACAAGGCGGCGGTCAAAGTGGCCAAAGCGGTCAAAGACAAAAGAGGACGACGGTTCATTTGAAATTCCTTAGAGTAGGCGTTGAACGATACGAAAATCATTGTAGGTAGGATTCCAGCCATGCAACTCCAAGATATTTTGTATTCCCAAGGCTTTGGCACGCGTCGCATTTGTGCCGGGCTGATTCAGCAAGGGCACGTCCAGATCGAAGTCAACGGCGAACTTGCGCCTTGTGACGATGCGCTAGAGGACATCGCGGTCGAAGAAGGCTGGCGATTTTCGGTGCAAGGCGTGGTCTGGCCTTACCACGCCAAAGCCTATGTGTTGCTGCACAAACCTGCGGGTTACGAGTGTTCGCACAAACCTTCGGCTTGGCCGAGCTTGTACACCTTGCTGCCCGCTTGTTTGCGCCAACGGCCGCAAAAAAGTGCGGTGCAGGGCGTTCAAGCCGTTGGGCGTTTGGACCAAGACACCACGGGCATGTTGGTGCTCACCGACGACGGGCCTTTGATCCACCGCATGAGTTCGCCCAAACACCACGTGCCCAAGGTCTACGAAGTCACCACCGACCGAGCTTTGGACGAGAGACAAGTCCAACGCTTGCTCGAAGGCGTGGTGTTGGATGACTCGCCCAAACCCGTGCGCGCTGCGGCCTGCGAAGCGGTCAGCACGCATCACTTGCGACTGACGCTGACTGAGGGCAAATACCACCAAGTCAAGCGCATGGTGGCTGCGGTGGGCAACCACGTGGTGGGCTTGCATCGTTCGCAAATTGGCGATATGCCATTGCCCCAAGCGCTGGCGCCCGGGCAATGGCGTTGGATCACGCCAGCGGAGTTGAAATTACTAAGTTAATGACCGTTTAAAAGTCGGTTTTAACGGCAGTTTGAGAAGTGCCAAAAAAATCGCCCCGTGAGGGGCGATGTTTCGCTGATTGAGCAGCTTTGGGTTTATTTGCTGACGGTGGCAGCTTGCGGTGCCGTTGCAGGTGCCACTTTTTCTTTCTTGGCGTGTTTGGGCGCGGCCTTGGCATCGGCTTTGACCTCGGCCTTGGCTGGAGCGGTTTCGGGCGTTGTTGTGGCAGCAAATGCGCCCATTGAAAATGCAGAAACGATCAAAGTAGCCATCAGTTTGTTCATACAAATTCCCCTTAGGTTTTGAACATGCTCCAAATGTTTTGGAGTACATCCACAACGGCACCCGAAGACAAGTTGTTGACGCAAATATTTAAATATTTGTGTCAACGCTTTGGCGAACTTGACGTTACTTCGTGTCCTTTAAAAACCGCTGCAAATGCGCCAGCACTTGTTGTGCTTGGTCGCGATGAGGGGAGTGGCCGCATTGGGCGATGGCATGGCGTTCAATCTGTCCGTGTCGCGGTTCAATCTCTTGAATTTGGCGCAGCGTGCCGTAGGCATCGTCCACGCCTTGCAGCGCCAAGACGGGGCACGCGATGTCTTGGCAAATGGCGCGAATGTCAAAGCTTTGAAAGGCGGGCGAGAGCCACACATCGTTCCATTGCCAAAAAGCGCCATCAACATCGGCATGAAAGCGCGCCAATCGTTCCCGCAGATGGTCATGCAAAAAAGCCTCGCGAGCGGCTTGAATGGCGCTGATCGACACGGCTTCCACCATCACGTGCGGTGCCATGACGATGCACGCGGTGGTGGCAAATCGCGCCGCAAACAGCAACGCAATCGTGCCGCCGTCCGAATGCCCAAGCAGCACGGGCTGCGCGATGCCCAACCGTTGCAACAACTCGGGCAGCACCTCCCACGCTTGGTGGTGCATGTAATCGGGTGGCAAGCGGTTGACGCCGCGCACATCTTGGATGCGTTGAGATTGACCGTAGCCCGTTCGAGAAAACACCACGCCTGCGCGGCCTGTAGCTTGGCAAACGGTTTCCGGCCAAAAGCCTTCGCGGGTTTGCCACATGGCCACCGAGCCCAAGCCTTCGTGCAAAAACACCAACGGCGCCAAGTGCGCGCCGGCCTGCGTGGCGGGGATTTGCACCACTTCCAGTGCGGTTTGTTTGAGCTGAATCAAATCCATGCACCGATCTTAAAGTGCGCCCCGGCTAAGGACTTACCCCGCCTCGTTACACTGGAGGGCAGTACTTTTGAGAGATTTTTGTGGCTTCAATTTCTAATTTCAAGATGGTTTTGGCGGGCGCTGCGGTGTGTGTCGCGGGTGCTACATGGGCGGCCAACCCAATTTTTGTGCTCAATTCTCTGGACGCCACCATCAGCGTGATCGACTCCGGCACTTGGCAAGAAACCAAACGCATTCCCACCGGCAAAGAGCCGCACCACCTCTACCTCACGCCCGACGAAAAATCGCTGATCGTGGCCAACGCAGGCGGCGATTCGCTGACCTTTGTGGATCCCAAAACCAGCGAGGTGCAGCGCGTTGTGCGCGGCACGCTGGATCCTTACCAATTGCGTTTTTCGCCAGACATGAAGTGGTTTGTGACGGTAGGCAATCGCTTGAATCACGTTGACATTTACCGCTGGGACGGCAAAGACTTGAGTTTGGCCAAACGCATTGCCTCCAGCAAAACGCCCAGCCATTTGTGGATCGATTCCACCAGCTCCATCGTCTACGCCAGCATGCAAGACAGCAACGAGTTGATTGCCATCGATTTGGCGACGCAATCCGTCAAGTGGCGCGTGAAAACCGGCGCCTTGCCTGCGGACGTATTTGGCACACCGGATGACAAAACCTTGTTGGTTGGCATGACTGGGGGCGACCACGTCGAGGTGTACGACGTCAGCCACGGGCCTGCGAAATTGATCAAATCCATCCCCACGGGGGAGGGCGCGCATGCGTTTCGCGCCTTGGGCGATGGCCGTCACGTGTTGGTGAGCAACCGCGTGGCCAACACGGTCAACAA
Organism: uncultured Burkholderiales bacterium; assembly: GCA_903925445.1. Lineage (GTDB taxonomy): Bacteria > Pseudomonadota > Gammaproteobacteria > Burkholderiales > Burkholderiaceae_C > Limnohabitans. The sequence goes on from CAIYFE010000076.1 coordinate 7,210, forward strand.
AATCGACTACACCACGCTGCAATCGGTGGCGCAATACAAGGTGCCAGGTGGCCCCGATTGCATGGAAATCACGGGCGACGGCAAGTACTTGCTGGCTTCTTCTCGTTGGATCAAAAAAATGAGTGTGATCGATTTGCAAACCGGCGAGTTGGTGCGACAAGTCAAAGTGGGTAAGTCGCCCCACGGCATTTGGACCTTGGATCACGCCAAGCGTTTTTAAGAAATGCGTTGCTTGACTCGCTTGCTTGCTTGTCTGCTCGCTGCGGGCCTGTGTGGCACGTCGGTTCAAGCAGGCACTTGCAACAAACCGGTTTACTTGACGTTTGACACCGGTCACATGGGGGTTGCACCGTTGATTGCTGAGGTGCTCAACCGACACCAAGTCAAAGTGACCTTTTTTGCCGCCAATGAGCCCACCCAGCAAGGCGATGGCACCTTGGGCGAGTCTTGGGCGCCTTGGTGGCGCGAGCGCGCTGGCGAAGGCCACAGCTTTGCATCCCATACCTTTGACCACGTGTACTGGCGTGCTGATTTGCCCAACGGCCATTGGCAAATGCGACCCAGCGCTGGCGAGCACAAAGGCCAAACCCGCGCTTGGAGTGCCACGGAATACTGCGCTGAACTGAAAAAATCCAATGCGCGGCTGGAACAAATCACGGGTCAAAAAGCCTTGCCTTTGTTTCGAGCGCCGGGTGGAAAAACATCGCCGTCACTTTTAGCGGCAGCCAAGCAATGTGGTTTTCTTCATGTGGGCTGGGCCGATGCAGGTTTTTTAGGCGATGAGTTGCCCAGCGACAAATATCCCAACCAACAACTGCTCGAGCGCGCCTTGAAACACATCCGCGCCGGCGATATTTTGATGGCGCATTTGGGAATTTGGTCGCGCCAAGACCCCTGGGCGCCTGCCGTGCTGGAGCCCTTGATTGAAGGTTTACAAGCCCAAGGGTTTTGCTTTGCCAGCCTCAAAGATCATCCACAATTCAAAGCATGGATTCATTGATTGAACTTTTTGCCAATGTGCAAGCTGCGTTGTTCGAACACGTGATGCAGCCCATCGCCTTTGCATTGGGCTTGGGCAGTCGTTTGGAAGATGCCTTCAACGCCACCGAGTGGTTGTTGGTCGGCTTGTTGCAATTGGGGGTGATGTTGCTGGTCATCGCGCCTTTGCAACGTTGGCGTCCGGTGGAGCCGGTGACAGACAAGCACGCGATTCGCTTGGATGTGCTCTACACCTTGATTCATCGCTTGGGCTTGTTTCGGGTGGTCTTGTTTTTTGCGGTCGATCCCTACATGAATGATTTTTGGGGGTATTGGCATGTGCAAGGCTTGTCCAACCTCAACTTGGATGATGTGTGGCCGGGCGTGACCGACAACGCTTGGATCAGCTTTGCCCTGTATTTGGTGTTGTTTGACTTCTTGAATTACTGGCTGCACCGCGCCCAACACCAATGGCATTGGTGGTGGGCGCTGCATGCGTTGCACCATTCGCAACGACAAATGACGCAGTGGACAGACAGCCGCAACCACTTGTTGGATGACTTCATCATGGCCGTGGTTTGGGTGGCCATTTCGCAATTGGTGGGCATTGCGCCCAGCCAATTTGTTGCGGTCATCGCCATCACACAGTTGAGCGAAAACTTGCAGCACGCCAATGTGCGCTTGAATTTTGGTCATTGGGGTGAACGTTTGTGGATCAGCCCTCGCTTTCATCGCGTTCATCATGGCGTGGGCGTGGGGCATGAAAGTGCGCACCGAGTGTTGGGCGGGCATAACTTTGGCGTCTTGTTGCCTTGGTGGGACATGTTGTTTGGCACCGCAGACTTTGACACGCAAGAGGTTCAAACGGGCATACGCGACCAAATCGAACAAGGGCGCGATTACGGCGAAGGTTTTTGGTCGCAACAAGTCTTGGGAATCAAACGCCTCATCTCAGTTTTTGGAAGTAGCGCTCACCACTGAAGCTGGGTTATGCTTTTGGCATGCGTTTGCTTTTGGATTCTTTTTGGCGGGCGGTGGCTTATTGCTTCATGCCACGCGTCATGCTCCTGTCTTTGATGCCGCTGGCTTTGTTGCTGGTGTTGTCACTGAGCTGGGGTTATTTCTATTGGGAATCCACTCAAGACTGGGTGCGTGACACCCTGAGTTCATGGCTCTTGTTGCAAAGCGCAATGGATTGGCTGCAAGAGCATGGCGCTGGACATTTGCAAAGCGTGCTGGTGCCCATCGTGGTTATATTTGCCATCACCCCGGTTTTGGTGATCATCACTTTGCTCGCCGTGTCTTGGTTGATGAGCCCGGGGCTGATCAAGTTGGTGGTGGATCGCCGCTTTGGTCACTTGGCACTCAAACGCGGCGGCTCGGTTTGGATCGGTGTTTTTTGGACCTTGGTGTCTACCTTGGCCGCCTTGTTAGCGATGGTGATCACCTTGCCCTTGTGGTTGGTGCCTCCCTTGATGTTTGTTGTACCGCCCTTGATTTGGGGTTGGTTGAGCTACCGGGTCATGGTGTTTGATGCCTTGCTCAACCATGCCAGCCGAGAAGAGCGCATTGCCATTGGTCGCAAACACCGTGTGTGGCTGTTGTTGATTGGCGTGTTGACGGGTTACTTGGGAGCCTTGCCCAGCGTGGTCTGGGCCTCTGGCGCATTGTTTGCGGCTGCTTTTTTGGTGCTGGTACCAGTGGCTGTTTGGATTTATGCGCTGGTGTTTGCTTTCACGGCTTTGTGGTTTGCGCATTACAGCTTGGCCGCGCTCGAACAACATCGTGCGCAAAACGACGGGGTGGTGGTGGGCGCCTCGGTGCCCGTTCCCGCGTTAGCATCTGAGGATGAACTCCTCCTCACCACAACAGACCCCAGCCAAACGTCCTGAGTTTGGGCTCATCATCGTGGGCGATGAAATTTTGTCAGGCAAACGCGCTGACAAACACCTGCCCAAATTCATTGAACTCCTTGCTGAACGCGGCTTGTCACTCGATTGGGCAGACTACGTGGGCGATTCGCCCGAGCGCATCACGCAGACCCTCCAACGTGCGTTTGACAGCGGTGCCGTGGTGTTTTCATGCGGCGGCATTGGCGCCACGCCAGACGATCACACCCGCCAATGTGCGGCGCGTGCATTGGACGTGGCTTTGGCTTTGCACCCAGAGGCCGAAGCGCTGATCCGCCAGCGCATGCAAGATTTAGCGATCGAGCAAGGTGTTCCTTACGAACCCGAACGCGAAGACAACAAACATCGACTCAACATGGGTGTTTTTCCCGTGGGCGCGAAGATCATTCCCAATCCGTACAACAAAATTCCAGGCTTTTCTTGCCAAGGCAAGGGCGCTGGTGCGGTGCACTTTGTGCCCGGCTTTCCCGTGATGGCTTGGCCCATGATGGCGTGGGTGTTGGACACGCATTACGCGCAATGGTTTCAGCGCGGCGCTTGGGTGGAAAAATCCGTCATTGTTTTTGGCGCCATGGAATCAACCCTCACGCCCTTGATGGAAGACATCGAGTCGCGCCATGGCGGCGTGAAGGTGTTCAGTTTGCCCAGTGTGGACCATCCGCAATATGGACGCCACATTGAGTTGGGCGTCAAAGGCCATCCGGACGCGGTCGAATCGGCTTACCTCGACTTGAAAAAAGGGCTGGCCACCTTCGAGGCTCAGCTTGGCGCTGAATTGGTGCGAAACTAACGTTGCACAAATTTAGTGCGTGTTATGATTTGATTTGCACCAAAATGAGGCCATTTGGTTTTGAACTTTTTATCGAGAAAAGTGCGGCTTGTTTCAGATGTCTCGATAACTCAAGGCAAAATATAGCGTTTGGTGTGTTCTGAACGCAGTTGTGTCGTTGTCATGAATTGGCACAAAACCTGCATTGGTTGATGCATCGAAGATTTTTTAACCCAACCCCCTCAGGAGAACTTGATGGCCAAGACCGTCGCAGACGTGATGAAGATGGTGAAAGACAACGAAGTCAAATTCGTTGATTTCCGTTTCACA